>JANMHO010000205.1:0-5225 GCA_031375195.1 Rhodobiaceae bacterium | reverse complement strand
TCAACGCTGAAAGATATTGCTGTTCGGTGAGCCATTTCCTTTCCTCGACAATTTCCCGGTGCATGAGCGCTATCTGGCCAGCGGGTCCGCCGAAAGACAGGCAGCCAATGCGCGCCCAGACCTTCGCTGCCTCGCCAAACGCGGGCGAAGCGCTCAAGACTTCACCTTGCTGGTTGGCCAATTGTGAGTTTCCTCGGTGGCGTCCCGGCACCAGCGGTAAAACGCATCATAAAGAGACATGCCGGCATCAAGCTGTTCAAGGTCATCGGCATGCATGCGCGAGAGCCCAAGTGATGCCGCAAGCAGACCGGCGGCTTCGGGAGCCAGATCAAGTCTTGCGGTGTCGGCGGCGCGAACGATTTTTGCAAGCCGCAGAAGCGGTTCTGAGCGCAAGCCGAACTCTTCGACCATGACATCGAAAGTGCAGAGATCGCCCCGGTGGCTCCACTCAGTATTCTCAATATCAAATGGGGTTGCGTTGAAGCGGTCGGCCACGGCTGCTACTTCCTGCGGCGCCACGAACAGGAAAACTGCCGAGGGGTCAATAAAGCGGCGGATCAGCCAGGGACAGGCGATGCGATCAATTTTTGGCCGTGAGCGGGTGACCCAAACCGTATTGCCGTTTTCATTGGCCGGCGGAATTTTCGCCGCTGGCACCAGCGGCAGCTTGGCTTGCTCCCATTCCACAAATCCGCCCTCCAGATTGATTGCGTCGGCACCGAGCTGGCGCAGCCAGGCGGCGGTTCCTTCGCTCAGTTTTGCCCCATGATGGCAAACCACCGCGGCGGATTTTCCCCTCAGTGTCTTGCCCCATTCTGCGACAGTCTTATGATTTCGCCTGAGGGCTGCCGGGATTAACCTGGGATCAGCGGCAAAATCTTCATCGGTTCGGACATCAATGATGATGGGCGCGGAAGGGGTTCCGACAAGACGTGACAGTTTTTCGGCTTTGATGGAATTTGGTGTGGCCATGGCATGCGCCCTCTGAATGTTGATGGGACGCGATTCTTGAGCCTGACGCCTTGAGGGGAGATCGCCATCCCCTGAGACAATAAATAGCAGATGCAGCGCCGGAGTCAAATCTGGCGGGCAATATGTCCGATGACGTTGGCGGCAACTCTGGCGGCGGTGTAAGCAAAAGCGCCGTTGATGTCTTTCTTGGGCACAAACTCCACCATGGCAAATCCGGCAATGCGGGCTTTGGCAGCGACGCCGGCAATAAGGCCGGTCACTTGCGAATAGGTGAGACCGCCGGGCGAGGGGTGGACGACGGCTTGCATCTCGGAGGTATCCATCGCATCGCAATCAAAGGTGATGAGGCAGTCTGAATCTTCCGGGATGTTCTCCAGAATTTCGGCGAGGCCGTTGTGGTGCATGTGGCGCGAGGTGAAGATGTGGGCACCCCATTGTTTGGCGGCCACAACTTCTCCTTCGCGCGCACTGCCAAGGCCTCTGGCCCCGGCCTGCACGATGCGCCAGACATGGGCTTGCTCGGAGGCTCTTCGCATTGTGCTGGAATAACCCAAGCGTTCGCCATAACGCTCCTCGCGCCAATCAATGTGCGCGTCGATTTGCAGGATTGTTATGGGGGGGCTTTTGGAAAACGCGGTGATGAATGGAATAGGCACGGAATCATCGCCGCCGAATATAACCGGCACGGCGCCGGATTCGAGGATCTTGCGGGCCTGGGCTTCAATGAGTTTTCGGTTTCCGACGCCATCCTTGGGTTTTGTCGGCAGGTTGCCAAGATCGGCAAGCCGCAACCTGCCATCGCCCAGAAGCGGGCCGTTCAAGTCGAAATCCCAGTGCTCAAGCCAAGCGCTATCTTCGGCCAGCGCCTGGCGGAATGCATTGGGCGCTGCGGCATGAACGCGATTGTCTATGCCCGGATAGGGTGTGCCGTGAGGGACGCCAAATATCGCGGCGTGAAAACCGACTGGCGAGCGGCTGCGCTTGGCGCCCATGAAAACGGGACTTCGAGAGGGTTTCTGCATGCGGCTATGTTGGCCTGTCCGAGGTCATGCTGCAACACCACTAGAAGCAGTTTTTGATTTCGTTGGCCATATCACCCTGAACGAAGGCAATTCGAAACGGGCGGTGGTGCCTTCGCCAAACCGGCTTTCAAGGACTACATCGCCGCCGTGCAGGCGGGCAATCTTGCGCGCGATCGAAAGTCCCAGGCCAATGCCGGAGAAACGCCGCGAGATGCTCTCCTCGGCTTGCACGAACGGTTCAAAAATGCGCGCAAGGTCTTTTGGCTTTATGCCCACTCCAGTGTCCCGGATGGATATCGCCAAGCCATCATTCTTCAACCGCAGAAACTCAATGTCAACCGTGCTGCCCGGGCTCGAGAACTTGATGGCGTTGACCAGCAAGTTCAGGATTATTTGCTTGGCGCGAGTAAGGTCGGCGGTAATTTCTATGCCATCGACAAGCTTGGCCACCAGGGTCACGTCGGCTCTTTCGGCCTGGTCACGGCACATCTTGACTGCGATTTCGAGAAGCTCGGCCGCATCAATATCCTGTTCAACCAGTGAAATGCTGTTGTTTTCAATCCGGGTTGCGTCGAGAATATCGGTGATGAGGGTTTGCAGGTGCCTGCTGCTTTCGAGGATGGTCTGGGCGTAATCCCGCCTGATATCGGACTGCAGCGAAGCTTCACCGCTTGAGGCCAGAATTTCCGAGAAACCGACAATGGAATTCAGCGGTGTTCGCAATTCATGGCTCATGACCGCGAGGAAGGTTGACTTTGCCGCACTTGCTGCTTCGGCCATATCCTTGGCTTCGATCAATTTGCGGTCAACCTCCCATTCCTCCGAAATGTCTCTTCCCACCCCCCTGTAACCCTTGAAGCCACCCTCGTTGTCGAACAGGGGTCTTGCGTTGATCGACCAATGGGTCGTTTTGCCAGCGCTGACAACCTCGAGTTCACAGGCAACAACCGGTTGGCGGGACTCCATCTTGTCTTGCAGCAAACGCCAACCCGTTTGCAAATTGCTTGCATTGGTGGCTTGCAGAAGCGTCATATTCCGGAGTTCTGGCAATGACTTTCCAACAATTTCACCCAGCTTTGGGGAGGCGTAGGCCAGCAGTCCGCTGGCGTCACATTCCCACAGCCAGTCGCTTGTACCCTCTTCAAAATCATTAAGCAGCAGGCCAATGATTTCATTCTGCTGTCTCAATTCCTGTGTGTCGATGGCTTTTTGCAGCTGGCCGCGGTGAAAGTTGAGAATCATGCTGGCCAGAACGACGCCAAAAGTGATTGTGAAGGCCGCGAAGACGATGCCGATTGTGGCGCCCAATGCTGTCGATGACACAGCAAGCAAGAAGGTGATGAGCCCGGAGTAAAGTATGGCGGCGGACGGCACGCTGCTAAAAGCGAAAGTTCCGACAGCGGCAATGGCAAGCGTTACGCCGATGACCAAAACACGCACGTTTGGATCGGCGGACGCGAAAAATATTGTTGGGCAAAGAGCCCAGGTGACGCCGAACAGTATGGCCAGGAGTTCGACCCAGTGAATTTTTGCAATGCCGGAACGGGGGTTGTTTTTATCGTTCTTGACCCAAAGAACAGCGAGCAAGCCAAGGGGAGCAAAGGTAGAGGCGAGCCACCATATGCTTTGTGGCTCCTGCTGATAGTCATACAGAATTTTGGCGAGGCTCAAGCTGGCAATAACGTGCGAGAGAACAAACAAGGGCAGTGCGCCGCAAAGGGCTGATATTTGCGAGCCCCGAAACAGTCCCGGATCTATGCTTGAGATGTGCGTTGTTTTATTGAGGTCGGTAAAGGCCAGGCTGGTGGCGCGCTGGCCATCCTTACAGAGCTGGGAGAAGTAAGACCCTCGTCCCTTGTCCAACCTATCCATTTTAGAGCGTGCCCCAGAGAATTGTCGCAGAAACAACATATTCGAATGGCGTATGTGAAGTGTTAACGGAACCTATGGTTGTGTATTCAGGATGAAAAACGATCAGCATAAAGATTTTCTGCCGCCACAGCACCCGGCGGTAAAGCGCCGAAAAATCGGGGTTTTGCTCATGAACCTGGGCACTCCGGAGGCCACATCCTATTGGCCGATGCGGCGCTATTTGAAGGAGTTTCTTTCGGATCGACGGGTCATTGAAGTTAACTGTGTGCTTTGGTGGGTTATCCTGAACGGCATAATTTTGAGTTTCCGCCCGCAGAAAAGCGGTCATGCCTATGCGCAAATCTGGAACAAGGCCCTCAATGAATCGCCGTTAAAAACCATAACGCGCGGCCAAAGCGAAAAGCTGCAGGAGGCATTGAAGGCAAGTCCTGAAATCATCGTCGACTGGGGCATGCGTTATGGTCTGCCTGCGGCGGGTGAGCGGATTGCCGCTCTCAAGGATCAGGGCTGTGACCGGATACTCCTGTTTCCACTGTATCCGCAATACAGCGCCTCAACCACGGCAACGGCCTTGGACAAGTGTTTTGATGTGCTGAAAACCATGCGGTGGCAACCGACGGTGCGCAGTGTGCCACCCTATTTTGATCACCCCGCCCATATTGACGCCTTGGCAAAGAGTCTGAAACGGCATTTGAAAGCGCTGGCGTGGAAACCGGATTTGATTTTAACGTCCTTTCACGGATTGCCGAGAGCCTATCTTGATCGCGGCGATCCCTATCATTGCCACTGCGCGAAAACCGCGCGGCTGTTGCGCGAGAAGATGAAGCTTCCCCCTGACAAGCTGCAGCTTGTATTCCAATCGCGCTTTGGCAAAGCCGAATGGTTGCAGCCCTATGCTCAGGAAACAGTGGAGGGCCTGCCGGCGAAGGGGATCAAAAACCTGGTGATGATGATGCCGGGTTTTTCGGCGGACTGTGTTGAGACCTTGGAAGAAGTGGCCATCGGCCTGGAAGAAACTTTCAGGCATGCAGGCGGAGAGAATTTCTACGCCGTGCCATGCTTGAACGACAGCCCGGAGTCCATCGATATGCTGGAAGCGCTGGTGCGGCAGGAACTTCTGGGCTGGGTTGACTGACCTTCCAAATAGCGAAGATGGCAACGCCCGCCGATCACGGGGACCAGCGGCTTCTATTTGATTGCGGGAGCCAGATTTCAACTGGCCAAATTTCTGGTTGACCGCCCCAACACTAGAGATTCTCCGATGTGTATATGTCAAACGGCAAGCTGATGGATTGCGGTGGAAAGTCGGGTCCATTGTCGACGGCGCGGATCATGGCGGCAATGGATTCATGCGCCATC
>JANMHO010000182.1:0-1953 GCA_031375195.1 Rhodobiaceae bacterium | reverse complement strand
CTCAATTTGCAGGCGCCGAAGGACAAGGACGGCAAGCCCGCGTGGAAAGTCTCCGTCAATGACTTCATCATCAAGGCCCTGGCCATGGCGCTGATCAAGGTGCCGGAAGCCAATGTGTCGTGGACCGATAGCGCCTTGGTGAAGCACCACCACGCCGATGTGGGCGTGGCCGTGTCCATCCCTGGCGGCCTGATCACCCCCATCATCCGAATGGCGGAAACCAAGGGCCTCACCCAAATCTCCACCGAGATGAAAGATTACGCCACCCGCGCCAAATCCCGCAAACTGTTGCCCCAGGAATATACCGGCGGGTCAACCTCGGTTTCCAACATGGGCATGATGGGCGTTAAAAACTTCCAGGCCATCGTCAACCCGCCGCAGGCCACAATCCTGGCCATAGGTGCCGGCGAACGCCGTGCCGTGGTGCGTGGAAATGACATTGTAATTGAACAGCAAATGTCAGTCACCCTGTCCACCGACCACCGCGCTGTTGATGGCGCACTGGGGGCTGAACTCCTCGGCGCCTTCAAGATGTATATCGAAGAGCCGGGGCTGATGTTGGTGTAGGCCCATGAAATCCATCCTCGCATTTGGTGATAGTCTAACATGGGGCTTTGTTGCTGGCCAAGACGCCCGCCATGCGTTTGAGGATCGCTGGCCGAATGCGTTGGCTGCTGGACTAAATGGCAAGGCGCACGTTTTGGCGGAAGGCATGAACGCCCGCACGACGGTGTATGATGACCCGACGGACAGCACCAATCTGAGCGGCGCGGTTTCACTTCCCATCATGCTGAAAACCCATCAGCCGCTTGATCTCGTGATCATTATGCTAGGCACCAATGACATCAAGTTTGCGGGACTCTGCCGGGCTTTTGATGCGGCCATGGGCATGGAGCGGCTGGTCAAGCTGGTGAAGACCCATGACTATATGATCAACTTTAAAGTCCCTCAGATTCTCATCCTGTCACCGCCCTGTTTGGTGAAAACCGATGATGAATGGTTCAACGAGCTGTGGGGCCATGCCATCGGGGAATCCAAAAAATTTGCCCAGCATTATTCCCGCATTGCCGAAGAGCAGGGTGTGCATTTCTTTGATGCGGGGAGCGTGGCTGTTGCGGATAAAACTGACGGCGGCCATCTCGATGCGGCGAATACGCGGGCGATTGGCGAAGCGCTGGTGCCGGTGGTAAAAAGGATATTGGGCGAATAGCGAATTGCGAATGGATTTCCTCCCTATTCGCTGCTCGCTATTCGCTCCTAAAACGGAGTGAAAGAAAAAATGGCCGACAACAATTTCGACGTTATCATCATCGGCTCCGGCCCCGGCGGCTATGTGACGGCCATTCGCGCCGCGCAGCTTGGGTTCAAAACGGCCATTGTCGAGCGCGAGCATTTGGGCGGCATTTGCCTGAACTGGGGCTGCATTCCCACAAAGGCGCTGCTGCGCTCGGCTGAAATCTATCACTACATGAAGCATGCCAAGGATTATGGCCTCTCGGCGGACAACATAAAGTTCGACGCCAAGGCCGTCGTGCAGCGCTCGCGCGGCGTATCCGGCCGCCTGAATGGCGGCGTCGGCGGCCTGCTCAAGAAGAACAAGGTGCAAGTCATCTGGGGTGAGGCAAAAATCACCAAGCCCGGCGAAGTCGCCGTTGCCAAATCCTCCAAGGCCCCCATGCTGCCGCAAAACCCAGAACCCAAAGGCACACTTGGCGCTGGCACCTACACCGCCAAGCACATCATCATCGCCACGGGCGCGCGGCCTCGCACGTTGCCCGGCCTCGAAGGTGACGGCAAACTGGTCTGGACTTATTTCGAGGCCATGGTGCCGCCTGAAATGCCGAAGTCATTGCTCGTCGTCGGCTCCGGCGCCATCGGCATCGAGTTTGCGAGTTTTTACAATGCGATGGGCGTGGATGTGACCGTGGTTGAAATCATGGACCAGGTCATGCC
>JANMHO010000175.1:0-8439 GCA_031375195.1 Rhodobiaceae bacterium | reverse complement strand
CCTTCGTTGTCGCCTTTCCGCTCGGCGGCGGCCCTGGCTGCGGCGGCGGCTTCCTCGGCAACCTCGTCCCATTCGATGGCGACTGGCAATCGCACCAGCGCGTGCTGGAGAACGTCATCCATCATGGCCACGGGAATGATTTCCATGCCGGCTGTCACCGAGCCCGGGATGTCCGCCAAATCCTTGACGTTGTCTTCAGGAATCATGACTTTCTTGATGCCGCCGCGAAGCGCTGCAAGCAGCTTTTCCTTGAGGCCGCCGATGGGCAGCACCCGGCCCCGGAGCGTGATTTCACCCGTCATGGCCACGTCCTTCTTGACCGGAATGCCAGTCATGACCGACACGATGGCCGTCACCATGGCGATGCCAGCGGATGGGCCGTCCTTGGGCGTGGCGCCTTCCGGCACGTGCACGTGGATGTCCTTCTTGTCGAACACCGGTGGCTTGACTCCGATCGAAGGGGCGCGGGAACGCACATAGGAGGAAGCCGCGGAGATCGACTCCTTCATCACGTCCTTGAGGTTGCCCGTCACCGTCATCTTGCCCTTGCCCGGCATCATCAGCGCTTCGATGGTGAGGAGCTCGCCGCCAACTTCGGTCCAGGCCAGGCCTGTGACCACGCCGACCTGGTCTTCGCGTTCGGCTTCGCCGTGCTTGAATTTCTGCACGCCGAGATACTGGTTCACCACTTCCGGGGTGACCCTGATCTTCTTTTTCTTGCTGATCATCAAATCCTTCACCGCCTTGCGGGCGATGGTGTTGATCTCGCGCTCAAGATTTCGAACGCCGGCTTCGCGGGTGTAACGGCGGATTGCCTCGTAAATCGCCTCGTCGGTGATTTCGAATTCCTTCTTGTCCAGGGCATGGTTTTCCATGACCTTTGGAACCAGGTGGCGCTTGCCGATTTCCATCTTCTCTTCTTCCGTGTATCCGGCGATGCGGATGATTTCCATGCGGTCGAGAAGGGCTGGCGGAATGTTCAGCGTGTTGGACGTAGTGACGAACATCACGTTGGACAGGTCATATTCAACTTCCAGGTAGTGATCCATGAAGGTTGAGTTCTGCTCTGGATCCAGCACTTCCAGCAGGGCTGATGACGGGTCGCCACGGAAATCCATGCCCATCTTGTCGATTTCATCGAGCAGGAACAGCGGATTGGATTTCTTGGCTTTCTTCATCGACTGGATGATCTTGCCGGGCATGGAGCCAATATAGGTTCGTCTGTGGCCGCGGATTTCGGCTTCATCCCTGACGCCGCCCAGCGACATGCGAATGAACTCCCGGCCCGTTGCCTTGGCAATGGATTTTCCGAGCGAGGTTTTGCCCACGCCTGGAGGACCGACGAGGCAGAGGATCGGCCCCTTCATCTTGTTGGTGCGGCTCTGCACGGCGAGATATTCGACGATGCGCTCCTTGACCTTGTCCAGGCCAAAATGATCGGCATCGAGGATGCTCTGGGCGTAAGTCAAATCGCGTTTGACCTTGCTTTTCTGGTTCCAGGGAATGTTCAGCAGCCAATCGAGATAATTGCGCACAACGGTTGCTTCCGCCGACATCGGGCTCATTTGCCGAAGCTTCTTTATTTCGGCGTCGGCGCGTTCCCGGGCTTCCTTGGAGAACTTGGTGTCCTTGATCCTTTGCTCAAGCTCGCCAACTTCGTCGCGCTCCTCGCCATCGCCCAATTCCTTCTGAATGGCTTTCATCTGCTCATTCAAATAATATTCGCGCTGGGTCTTCTCCATCTGGCGCTTGACGCGGCTGCGGATGCGCTTTTCAACCTGAAGCACGGAAATTTCGCCTTCCATGAGGGCAAAAGCCTTTTCAAGCCGGGCCTGCACGGACTGCATTTCGAGTATTTCCTGCTTCTCGGCGATCTTGATGGCCAAGTGGGCGGCAATGGTGTCGGAAAGCTTGGCATAGTCGGTGATCTGTCCAAGGGTCGCCAGAATTTCCTGCGGCACCTTCTTGTTGAGCTTCACATAGCTCTCAAACTGGGAAATGGCCGTGCGCGCCAATGCCTCGGTTTCCTGCTCATTGGCGATGATATTGGGCAGCAATTTGACTTCGGCCTGGAAAAAATCGGCGTGGGCGGTGAAGCGCTCAACCTTGGCGCGTTCGGTGCCTTCGACCAGGACCTTCACGGTTCCGTCAGGCAGCTTCAAAAGCTGCAGAACCTGGGCCAGCGTACCCACTTCGTAGATCGCATCGATTGAAGGATCATCGTCGCCGGGGTTTTTCTGGGCCACCAGCAAAATGCGCTTGTCATCGCGCATGACTTCCTCAAGCGCCTTTATGGATTTCTCGCGGCCGACAAACAGGGGCACGATCATATGGGGGAAAACAACTATGTCGCGGAGCGGCAGAACCGGGAGCGTTTCGGTCACGCCTTCTGATGCCGGGGTCTTTGAAATTTTATTCGTCATTTAAATTCCTTTCACGGGGCAAGGCCGCCTGTTTTGATTGCCTCCTGCCTGAGCATCAATCAAGCTAGCGCCTATCAGGTACCGGAGCGTCTAACGCAACACACTCTGAACCATCCCGGTAA
This sequence comes from Rhodobiaceae bacterium, assembly GCA_031375195.1. Taxonomy (GTDB): domain Bacteria; phylum Pseudomonadota; class Alphaproteobacteria; order Rhizobiales; family Aestuariivirgaceae; genus Aestuariivirga. The sequence continues at coordinate 5,894 of JANMHO010000175.1, read as the reverse complement.
AAGTGGAGGTTCGGCCTTGACTTTTCAATAGCCACCAAAAGCTTTTGTTTTCAAATCCTTACGCGGAAGCTGGAGCCAGTCTCACATTGCCCTGCTTGTCGCGGTCGGCATAAATCAGCAAAGGCTTGGCATCGCCATCAACCACTTCCTTGGAAATCACCACCTCTTCCACGCCAGTCATTGTGGGAAGGTCAAACATGGTTTCCAGCAGGATAAGCTCCATAATGGACCGCAATCCACGGGCTCCGGTCTTGCGCTCAATGGCGCGCTGGGCGATGGAGCGGAGCGCCTCATCGGGGAAAGTGAGCTTTACGCCTTCCATTTCGAACAGGCGCTGATACTGCTTGATGAGCGCGTTCTTGGGGGCGGTCAGAATCTGGATGAGGGCTGCCTCGTCCAGGTCTTCCAGCGTTGCGATAACCGGCAGGCGGCCAACAAATTCCGGAATGAGGCCGAAGCGGAGAAGATCTTCCGGCTCCAGCTCGCGCAGCAATTCGCCAGTGCGGCGGTCGTCGGCAGACTTGACCTCGGCGCCGAAGCCTATGCCCGAGCCACGCCCGCGTTGGTTGATGATCCGCTCAAGGCCAGCAAATGCGCCGCCACAGATGAACAGGATGTTGGTGGTGTCGACCTGCAGGAATTCCTGCTGCGGATGCTTGCGGCCTCCCTGGGGCGGCACGGAAGCCACAGTGCCTTCCATGATTTTCAGAAGGGCCTGCTGCACGCCTTCGCCGGACACGTCGCGCGTGATCGAGGGGTTGTCAGATTTGCGGGAAATCTTGTCCACTTCGTCGATATAAACGATGCCGCGCTGGGCCCGCTCAACATTGTAGTCGGCAGCCTGCAACAGCTTCAGAATGATGTTTTCCACGTCTTCGCCCACGTAACCAGCTTCGGTCAGCGTCGTGGCATCAGCCATGGTGAACGGCACATCGAGGATGCGGGCAAGCGTTTGGGCAAGCAGTGTCTTGCCGGAACCGGTTGGGCCCACGAGCAGAATGTTGGACTTTGCCAACTCGACATCATTGCTTTTGGAGGCATAGTTAAGGCGCTTGTAGTGATTGTGGACAGCGACTGCCAAAACCTTCTTGGCATAGACCTGGTCGATGACGTAATCATCGAGAACCTTGCGAATTTCCTGGGGCGAAGGAACGCCATCCTTGGATTTGACCAGCGATGATTTGTTCTCCTCACGGATGATATCCATGCAGAGTTCGACGCATTCGTCGCAGATAAACACGGTTGGCCCAGCGATAAGCTTGCGGACCTCATGCTGGCTCTTTCCACAGAAAGAACAGTACAGCGTGTTCTTGTTGTCGCCCGCTCCTGCCTTACTCATGGTATCTCCTTGAACAAATCAACGGCCGTATATTCAACCAAAGCAATATACATGCCAAGCACTTAATGAGACTTCACTCAAATGTCACAAACAAGGCAAACCAACTCAAATCGCTCGATTCAATCCAGCATGCGCTTGCAGAGTTAACCAACAATTGATTTCCCGTTGGAAAAAATCCGCATCTCCAACGGGAAACCCTCATCAGGAAAGCAAGTTAACTATTTGGAATCACTCGGTTCTGCCCTTTTATCAAGAACTTTGTCGATCAACCCAAATTCCTTCGCCGTTTCTGACGTCATGAAATTATCGCGCTCAAGGGCCTCCTCGATTGCTTTAATATCACGCCCGGTATGCTTAACATAAATTTCGTTGAGTCGCTTTTTGAGACTTTCAACTTCCTTGGCGTGGATCAAAATATCGGTAACCTGGCCTTGATAACCGCCTGATGGCTGGTGAACCATGATGCGCGCGTTTGGCAGCGCAAAGCGCATATCCTTGTCACCGGCAGTCAGGAGGAGCGAACCCATGGAAGCCGCCTGCCCCATCACGGTTGTGGAAACCTTGGGGCGGATGAACTGCATGGTGTCGTAGATGGAAAGCCCCGCTGTCACCACGCCGCCTGGAGAATTGATGTACATGGAGATTTCTTTCTTGGGATTGTCAGCTTCGAGAAACAGCAGCTGCATGTTGATCGAGGCCGCGACATTGTCATCAATCGGACCAGTGATGAAAATGATGCGCTCGCGCAGCAACCTTGAAGGCAGATCATAAACACGCTCGCCGCGGGCTTCTTGCTGGATGACCGATGGCCAGAATGAGCCGGTGGTCAGATAGTCGACGGGATCGCGCATGTTGGTCCTCATGGTCAGTGAATCAGTTGGCCTATAGATAGGTGACGCCTGCCACTTCGGGAAGGCCCATTCTCCCAAATGACAAAGGAGCGGTTATTAAACCACCATCAACAAAGCGCGTCACTCCGGCGAAAGCAGGAATCTGGTGGCCGCTGGCAAGACTCCGGCTTTCGCCGGAGTAACGCGGATTGCAACCGTCTTTCTACTCAGCCTTCCTGGCTTTCTTCGCTGCTGGCTTTCTTCGCTGCTGGCTTCTTAGCTGCTGGCTTTTTAGCTGCGGGCTTCTTCGCAGCGGCCTTCTTTGGCTTGGCTTCGTCATGATCGTGACTTGCGTGATCATGGTCATGACCTTCGTGGTCGTGGTCATGCTCCGCGTGATCGTGGCCGGAGTGATCCTCTTCGTCCTCATCCTGCACCATGGCCTGCAGTGCTTCGCGGGTGACTGACTTCTCCGTGACCTTGGCTTTGGACACGAGGAAATCAACTACCTTTTGCTCGAACACGGGCCCGCGCAGTTCGATCAGCGCGTTAGGGTTCTTGCGGTAGTGATCGAACACCTGCTTTTCCTGGCCGGGGAACTGACGGGCGCGCGCCATCAGCGATTGCTGAAGCTCCTGCTCGTTGACCTGAATGCCCTCTTTCTCACCGAGGGTTCCAAGCACCAGTCCAAGCCGCACCCGGCGCTCGGCGATAGTGCGATATTCCTTGCGGGCTTCTTCTTCAGTCGTGCCTTCGTCGGCAAAGCTCTTGTTGGCCTTTTTCATTTCATTAGCGAGCGCGTTCCAAATGCCGCCGAGTTCGGCTTCCACGAGACGCTCCGGCAATTCGAAGCTGTAAAGGCTGTCGAGCGCATCCAGCACATCACGCTTCAGTTTCATGCCAGTCATGGTCGCATACTCATTCGAGATGCGCGAACGGATCATGTCCTTCAGCTTGGCCACATCTTCAAAGCCCAGCTTCTTGGCGAATTCGTCGTCAACAGTGCCTTCTTTAGGTGATTCCACACCCGCAACCTTGACGGCAAACTCGGCTGGCTTTCCTGCGAGCTCTTTCACGCCATAGGTTTCAGGGAAGGAAACCCTGACCACCAGTTCATCATCAGCCTTGGCGCCGATCAACTGGTCCTCAAAGCCTGGGATGAACTGGCCGGAGCCGATTTCGAGTGGCACTTCTTCTGCGGTGCCGCCGTCAAAAACCTTGCCATCCACCTTGCCAACAAAGCCAATGGTGACCTTGTCGCCTTTTTCGGCCACGCCTGATTTGGTTTCCCAGGACTTGTATTGAGTGGTCAAGCGGCCCAGCGCATCATCCACTTGGGCGTCAGACACCTCAACCACATGGCGGGTGAGTTCGACATTTGAAACGTCCTGCAGCTCAAATGTCGGGATCACTTCGAAGGCGAGCGAAAACGCGAGATCGCCCTTGCCTTCCATGATGGCAGCGACCTCGGCCTCTTCCTGGGGAAGGGTTACTTCTGGCTGATAAGCTGGTTTCAGCTCACGATCAGACAGAACCTTCTTGCTCTGGTCATCAATGGTTTTCTGCACCACTTCGGCCATCACCGATTTGCCATACAGGCGCTTCAAATGGGGCAGCGGCACTTTACCGGGGCGGAAACCCTTGATGTTGGCGCGGCCCGAAAGCTCATGGAGCTTCCGGTTCACTTCCATATCGAGTTCGCCCGCCTGGACCACAACCTTGAATTCGCGCTTGAGCCCGGAGCTCAGTGTTTCTGTAACCTGCATTGTCTCGCTCTTTCTTCAATTTCCATCGCGCATTTGGTGCGGGCGGAGGGACTTGAACCCCCACGGGTTTCCCCACAGGAACCTAAATCCTGCGTGTCTGCCAATTTCACCACGTCCGCGCAATGCGCTTGTTCGGCGCGGTCTATAGCAGAGGGGTTTGGGGGATGCTAGAAAAGAAAATGGGGGATAAAATGCTTTGGACGGACCTTGAAAAGGGCTCCAAATGACCCAACCCCGCGACGTTGTTCATGCATCAAAGCTGTATCCGGAGTGGTTCGCGAGTCTGAAGGATCGGCCAATGCTTCAGACACATAGTCACGCCCAGGCTATTTTTCGCTCGGTGTTTCACTGCCTGCGTGATCACCTTTCATCTTCACAAGTCCTCAGTTTTGCTGACGCCTTGCCGCCCCTGCCGCCGGGCATTTTCATCGAGGGATGGCGACCAGTTGACCCAAGGCCTCCTTCTTCGGCCGGCAGTTTTCCGCAAGAAGTGATTGCTGACTTGTCCCCTCACGTGATCCCCCACTCACAATTGTGTCTGATGTATTCGGTGTGCTGGCAGAGAAACCAGAACCGATCGATGCCACGACCATGCATGAGCAGCTCCCGGCGCAATTGAAATCAATTTGGCCTTGAATCTATCCTACGCCCTTTGGAGCTGTCCCAATGTCGACAACCCGATCCCTGCTGCAACCACCCCTGCTCCAATCCATACACTCACCGGATAAGTCTCACCCAAATACACAACACCAATCACCACGCCCACCGCTGCCGCCACATAGCCGATTTGGCTGAGGTAGGTGGGGCCGCCGATTTGCTGGAGGCGGAAGAACATGAGGAACATTATGGTTGAGACGATGATTTGGAGCGCGGCGAGGCCGGGGATGTTTGCCAGGGGTGCGAGGTTGATTGTTCCTGTTTGGGCTAGAGCTGTCAGCAGCAGAAGTGGCACGGCGGCGAGGTTGGTGAGGCTCGCGAGTTTGCGCGGTGACGCGCCCTGGGGCCATGCCATGGTGCGGTAAACGTTTCCAATGCCCAGAAAAATGGGGATCAGGAGGGCGGCGAGAATCCACACATCGCTGTTCGTTCTGAAATCTGTGTTGCGCGACAGGATGATGATCAGAGCGCCTGCCAATCCCACCGCAATTCCCAAAACTCCAACAATACTCGGCGGGCGAACGCGGAGAGTGAGCGATAGCAGCGCTGTGACGACGGGCGATAGGGCGAACATGATGGCCGTGAGCCCGCTGCCGATATTGGGGATGACCAGAAATGTGAGGAAGTTTGGCACCACGTAGGAGAGGAAGCCGGAGAGGAATGCGAATTGAGTTGTGGCAGCGACTGCGGAGTCTTGTTCGGCAAGCTTCACGATGATCAGCAGTGCAAGCCCTGCGCCGATTGAAATCATCGCGGCCCAAAGTGCTGGATTCACATTCGCGGCCATCGCCAGTTTTCCGATGGGGAAATTGAGGCCGAGGGTGGCGCCGGTGCCGAGGAGGAGAAGCAAGGGGCGGTTCAAACCAGATGCTCCAGCAGAGACTCTGCAGTGAGGCCCTTTGGGCCGTGCCTGCTTGCGGCATCGCCATGCAACCACACTGCCGCGCAGGCAGCTTCGAAGGGGGGCATGTGCTGAGTCAGCAAACCGGTTGCCAGACCTGCCAAGACATCGCCTGAACCGGCGGTGGCGAGCGATGGTGGCGCGTCGGCGTTGATGACCGCGCGGCCATCGGGGCTGGCGATGACCGTGTCGGCCCCTTTGAGAATGACAATCGCGCCAGATTGTTTCGCAGCCGAAACAGCAAGTTCATGCTTTGGTTGAGAGAGAGGCGGCAGGCTATTGAAAAGACGTGCGAATTCACCAATATGGGGCGTCAAAATAACGGGTCTGGCTGGTTGTTCCGCTATCGCAACGAACAACTGGTTTGGATCCTGGGCAAATGATGTGAGCGCATCGGCGTC
>JANMHO010000173.1:0-3226 GCA_031375195.1 Rhodobiaceae bacterium | reverse complement strand
CTGCACGCGCCTCGTCCAACCTGGCCCCGGCAGCGCAAAGGCGGCATGCAAAACCTTTTGCACCAGCTTTTCCGCCTCTTCATTATTGGCAACCAGATCGCCAATGCGGTCAACCAGCCCGCGCCCACGGCGGCGTTCCGTTTCAGGCCCCCGCAGCCAGCGCCGCAATTCTGATGTTTCAAGCGCCGTGAGATGCGAGGAAAAAGCCGAATCCGCCGCATCGAAAAGATGGTGCCCCTCGTCAAACACCAACCGCCGCAAGCCACCAGGCGCTGCCTCCTCTTCCACCGTTTTTGGCGCGCCCAGCGCATAATCAACTGCCGCCTGGTTCAGCACCAGCGCGTGATTGGCGATCACGATATCGGCCTTGCGCGCTGCCCTGGCACTGCGCTCCAGAAAGCATTTCTTGAAATGCGGGCAGGCCGAATAGATGCACTCGCCCCGCCTGTCAGTCAGCCCCAGCGAGGCAGGCGACAAGGCCCGTGATTCATGATCGAGAGCCCCATCAGAGAAGAGTGACAGCAGCCACGACGGAAAGTCGCCTCCCACCATATCGCCATCCCGCGTAAACCTTGCCCACCGCGCAATCAGGGCGCCGAGCAGGGCGCTCCTCGGGTTGGCCGCACCCAAGCGCCCAAAAGTTTCCTGCATGTTGAGCAGGCACAGATAATTCTCGCGGCCCTTGCGGACAACAATCCGCGTGCGCCGTTCCTCAGGATCGCCCACCAGCCGCGCTGTTTCCTGATCAAGCTGGCGCTGCAAGTTTTTTGTATAAGTCGAAATCCACACCGGCGAATTGTTTTTGCGCGCCCACAACCATGACGGCGCGAGATAACCCAGGGTCTTGCCCAATCCGGTTCCAGCTTCTGCCAGCAGAATGTTGTTTTCATTTTTCTTCTGCCGCGGTTCAAAAGCGAATGTCGCGGTCGCCGCATAATTTTTCTGCTGCAAGCGGCGCTCGGAAAACTTACCCAGAATTTCATCCAGAAACCGCGCCGCCTCCTCTGGCGCCACACCCTCATGCCGCCCCGGTGGGCGCGCGCCCTCATCCTCCCATTCCTCGATCCGGTCCCACACATTGAGGCCTGTGGCAAAAGTCCCCACGTCAAGCTTGGGATTGGCTTTGAGGAGCGCCGCCATCACAACCTTGGCCCATGGCCAGTTGGCCCGCGCCAGGTAATTGGCAACCTCCGCTGCTTCCCGTGGCGCTGGATAGTGCCGGTTGCCCAAGCGCTCCAGTAGCTCGTGCGCTACCAACCTCAGCGTTTCAACATCTGTCTCCGCCGGATCAAGCGCCAGCGAGCGCGCAAATCCCGCAGGCGTTGGCGTCGCGATCCGCGCCGGACAAGCAAACGCAAACAGCTCCGCCACGTCCAGATGCTTCTGCTCACGGGCGTTCCGGACCGACGCCTTGGCAGCCCCCGCGACCGACGCCAGCCGTTCAATCAAAAAGGTTGCATGGCAGATCAAATGCGGGGTTTTGGCGAGAGCTTCCAGCCCCTCGGCCGCTGCCAGTTTTCCGTTTGCCGTGGCAAGCTCAACCCCTGACAGCACCGCCACATAATTGTCATCTCCAGAGGCAAAGCTAGAATCACCGATCATATCTTGTCTTTAAGCATTGAAAGGCAGCCCCGTCATGGACCAGAAAATTATCAATCTGTTTGACCGTTTCACCCACGGCGGCATGAACCGCCGCGATTTCATGGAAAAGCTTTCCCTGCTGGCGGGAAGCAGCGCCGCAGCCACTGCCCTCTTGCCGGTTCTCGAAAACAATTACGCCCGAGCCGATATTCTGCCCGAAGGCGACCCCCGCATCACCACGCAAAATCTGGACTATGCCGGTGGCAAGGGCTATTTCGCAACACCCAAAGCCGAAGGCAAATATCCGGGCGTCATTGTCATTCACGAAAACCGCGGCCTCAACCCCCACATCAAGGATGTGGCAAGGCGCATGGCCGCCGAAGGCTTTGCCGCACTCGCACCTGATTATCTGGCCGAACTCGGCGGCACTCCGGAAGATGCCGACCAGGCCCGCGACATGATCGGAACCTTGAAGCCCGAAGGCATCGCCGCCGCCTCATCTGCAGCGCTTGCCGCAGTGAAAGCAAACGCCGCAAGCACCGGCAAATCCGGAGCCATGGGCTTCTGCTGGGGTGGCGGCACCGTAAACGCGCTTGCTGTTGCTGATTCAGGCCTGAGCGCCGGTGTCGCCTACTACGGCCGCCAGGCTGCCGATGCCGACGTGCCAAAAATCACCGCACCCCTGCTGTTGCACTACGCCTCACTCGACGAGCGCATCAACGCTGGCATTCCAGCCTTTGAAGCCGCCCTCAAAGCCGCCAGCAAGCCCTACGAGCTGCATATCTACGAAGGCGCCAACCACGCCTTCAACAACGACACCAATGCGGCGCGCTACAACAAGGAAGCAGCCGACCTGGCCTGGGGCAGAACGGTGGAGTTTTTAAAGAGGCATGTGCGCTAGCAGGCTGCTGAAAAACTATTTTGAAGCTTCTTTTTCACGAGTTTGAATCCGCTTTGTTCAGGATGCGACTCTGATCTGTTCACGTTTATTGTTCCAGGTGTTTGGTCCCGGTATATGATAGACCTGATTTGACACATCCATCGGCTTGGCCGATCAAATCACACCGCTGCCATCACAATCCATCTGGCGCCGGGAGTTCTGGCCTTCTGGCCCGCGCTTCATTGAACCGGCCCCAGCCAGAAAAACGGCCAATCGATATCAAGGGAACAGAACATTGAACCGGCGTGTTTGATCTCGAAATGCGGAGGACAGCCTGGCTATATCCTCCGCATCATTTCTCTCGTCATTCACTTGAAGCCTTCCTCGTGCCGGCGCTTGAAGGAGCGCTCTTCCAATGCGAGCGCTGCGTTTACTGTAAGGGGCAGGCCTTGCGCCCACTGGACGTCTTCGCGGGTCACCCCGATGTCACTGAGCATGTAGTCATCATAGGTCGTGAGGCTGGCAATCCGGCGCCTGGCCTTCCAATTGCGCAGCAGGCGGCGGGCTATTGAGGGCTGGTTGGCTTCCTCAAGAAATATGGCGCGGTTCAGGGCATAGTCTCTCATGGCAGTTCTCCTTGATCGCAGAAACCTCTTTTTTCTGCTTTAACATGCTGATAAATTACATAAAAATCACTTTTGTGATGATGCATAATCGAATATTTCTATTGATTTGTCCAACGAATGTATTTTATAGTATCCATAA
>JANMHO010000154.1:0-3619 GCA_031375195.1 Rhodobiaceae bacterium | reverse complement strand
CCAATATCTGGTCGAGAACCCAGGCGGCCGACGCCTGCGTTTCCTTCTTGGCGGCTTCATCGGTGCCGCCCAAAATCGGCTTGATCAGCTCCACATACCAGTCGCAGTAAACATTCCACACAAACTGGTAAAGCGCGCCCGCTGCTTCATTATAGCGATGCTCTTCAATGGCCTTGGTCACCGCATTGCGTGTGCGCAAAGCCTCGCCGGCAATCCAGCGGTTCACCGTGACGCGTGCCGCCACCGGATCGTAATTGAAATCGCGCTTCACCCCGTTCATCTCGGCAAAGCGCGCCGCGTTCCACAGCTTGGTGCCGAAATTGCGGTAGCCTTCAACCCGCGATTTGGCGAGCTTGATGTCGCGCCCCTGCGCCGCCATGGCAGCGAGTGTAAAGCGCAGCGCATCGGCACCAAATTCATCGATCAGGTCCAGGGGGTCAATCACATTGCCCTTGGACTTCGACATTTTCTGGCCGTGCTCGTCGCGCACCAGCGCGTGGATGTAAACCGTGTGGAACGGCACCTCCTGGCGGAAATGCAAACCCATCATCATCATGCGGGCCACCCAGAAGAAGATGATGTCAAAACCGGTAACCAGCACATCGGTCTTGTAGTGGCGCTTGAGGATGGGAGTTTCCTCCGGCCAACCCAGCGTGGAGAACGGCCAGAGCGCGGAAGAGAACCAGGTATCGAGCACGTCAGGGTCACGTGCAAGCGGCACCACTTCATCTAGCTGCTTGAGGCTAGGCTTCTGTTCAATTCGTCCTTCATCCTGACGAATGCGTTGAACATACTCATAGTCGTCGACTGCTTTCAGAAAGTCCGGATCGTCCTTCGATTTGTAAAACCTGACAGTGCGCCCATAGAAGCTTTCCGCTGCGCTTCTTGACTCGCTCTCAGTCTCCGCAACAAAGATTTTGGCTAGTCCACGACCATTTGGATCTGGCCCATACCATGCCGGAATCTGATGACCCCACCAGAGCTGGCGCGAGATGCACCATGGCTGGATATTGTTCATCCATTCGTAATAGGTCTTGTCCCAGTTCTTCGGCACAAACACCGTGTCGCCCTTGTCGACGGCGGCGATGGCGGGCTTGGCCATCTCGGCCGCATTCACATACCATTGCTCCGTGAGCATGGGCTCGATGACAACATTCGATCGGTCTCCAAAGGGCTGGGGGATGAGCTTGTCTTCGCGGCCACGCAGGAAGCCAAGCTCTTCGATTTCCGCCAGCACCATTTCACGGGCCTTGAAGCGGTCAACGCCATCGTAGCGTTCCGGCACATTATTTGTGGGCGTCGAAATCATCCGCGCCTTCTTGTCCATCAAAACGATGAGTGGAATGTTGTGACGCTGCGCCACCTCGAAATCATTGAAGTCATGGGCGCCGGTGATCTTGACCGCACCCGTGCCAAATTCCGGATCAGGATATTCATCGGCGATGATCGGAATGTGGCGCTCGGCAATCGGCAGGCGCACCAGCTTGCCGATGAGATTCTTGTAGCGCTCATCCGATGGATGCACCGCCACCGCGCCATCGCCCAGCATGGTTTCGGGCCGTGTGGTGGAAATCACGATTTCGGTGATGCCATCAACGGGGCCATCCACCAGCGGATAAGCGAAGGACCACATGGCCCCCTTGGTGTCGCGCGTCTCGACTTCAAGGTCCGAAATCGCGGTCTCAAAAACCGGATCCCAATTGACCAGCCGCTTGTCCTTGTAGATTAGCCCTTCCTTGTAGAGCTGCACAAACACCTTGCGCACCGCGTTGGACAATCCCTCATCCATGGTAAACCGCTCACGCGACCAATCGCAGGAGGCGCCGAGCCTGCGGAGTTGCTTTGAAATAATCCCGCCCGATTCCTCTTTCCATTGCCACACGCGCTTGAGGAACGCTTCACGCCCCATCTTGCGGCGCTCGGTCTTGTTTTCCTTCATCAGCAGCCGCTCAACCACCATCTGGGTGGCGATGCCGGCATGGTCCGTTCCCGGCTGCCACAGCACATCGCGCCCCCGCATCCGTTCAAAACGGCACAGGATGTCCTGGATGGTATTGTTAAGGGCGTGCCCCATGTGGAGCGAACCCGTCACGTTAGGCGGCGGGATGACGATGGTAAACGGCTTGGCCCTGGGCTTGCGGCCCGGCTTGAAAAAGCCCCGGGCTTCCCACGCGTCATAGAGGCGGCTTTCCATTTCGGAGGGAATAAAGGTCTTCTCAAGCATGGCGGGAATCTTCAGTAATGATTTGAAGGCGCTATAAACACCACCCCGCCCCGGCTTGCAACTGGGGTCGCGCGTTAGTTAAATTCTATGCCCATCTCGTTGTTTCTAAACCACACTTTGCGCGCATTTCGCGCACTCCCGCCAGAAACATTAACCACAAATTCTGCCGGAAGCAGATAGGGCTCCTCAACCAGTATCTTGGCTCCGGTTTCGCTGATGTTTTTGAACACGCAATTCATGACCGAATTGCGCTCATTGAAAACCACACGCCCATCTTTCAGGCGGCGCATGCGAAAAGATTGCCGATGTTCATCCATGATACAACTCCAGTAGCATGGAAATATCTACGCAAGCCGCATGCCAATTGGCAGGGACTAGCGTCCGCGGCGCGCCACCCGCTCGATTTCCTCGCGAACCAGTCGCTCAACCAGGCTGGGCAGGTTGTTATCAAGCCAGGTTTTCAGCATTCCCTTGAGAAGATCATGGGTCATGTCTTCAATGGAACGCTCGCCCAAGGCCCGCGCCATGACCGTGTCGGCGAGCTGGTTAAAAGCCGAATTGGCCGTATCCGCCGCATAATCTGACAGCAATGGATCGACAGAATAATTCTGATAGCCTTGAGCCTCTGAAACCGCAGGCAAATTGCCTGGATCGCTGTCAGACCAGTCCGCCTCATTTTGATACGCAACTGGTTCTTCATAAGCAGGTTCTTCGAAGTCAAACCGCTCGGCTGGACGCTCGGCAATGCTGGCTCGAAAGCCCAGGGGCTCGGGAGCCAGGCGCTGCGCCGCAGGCTTCATCAACTTGTCGCCCCCCACAATTCCGGCGAAGACCGAAGAAGGGGAGCTGATTGGCAGCGGCGGCGGATGGCGCTTCGATGGTTCGACGCCGGCATTCTCATTGCGCGTCCGGTTGATCTTGTTGCGCAATTCCTGAATTTCGTCGGACGTGGCTTTGGGGTTTTCGACGCCATAATTGACGCGCAATTCCCTCATGGCCCCCCTGAATGAACTTCTCTCAGGAGCTGGCGAACCAATTGGCGGATGATCGCCAATATCTGAATCAATGGCCTTCCGGATGGAAGCCAATAAATTCTCCATATCAGGTTCGATGGCCACGAAATGTTTCCCCACAACGCCAGAGGCGCGACGCGAATCAGCTAGCCTACTACCAATAGCTGCCCACCACCAATTATTCTGAAAATCATGCGCCTGTCGAGCGGAAGAATAACTATTCCACTACATTCGCGCCCGTGCCAAACCATTTGCCGCGAACATTGAGGTAGTTCTCCTCGGCATCATAATAGTCGACAGGCAGCTTGAGATCCCGCGCCGTTAGCTGGCCGATCGAACCCAAAATTTGGTAACTTGCGACAATCTGGTCGCGCTCGGCCTG
>JANMHO010000115.1:0-3223 GCA_031375195.1 Rhodobiaceae bacterium | reverse complement strand
CAGCATGTCGCCGGAGCAGGCATGGAAGCCGCTGCCGCCTGTCGCCGGGTGAAGGCCCGCTTCGACCATGGCGCGGGCGGTGGCGACCGAACAGGTGACGCCTTCGCCGATTTCGCCTTCGGCTTTGAGCGTTATGACCGCATCTTTCGGCGCCTCACGGTAGCGCGCCTTGAGCGGGGCCTGGAGTGATTTGAGGTGTTCTGCGTCCATGATGTAGCTCCTAAGTGGTATTTTGGTAGCGAAAGGGTTGCACTTTAGGCATCAGCCCTTGAATCGATTTTCCCTGTGCCATCGCAAAAATGCCGGGTGCGGACTGAATTCTGCTCTTGTCGGCACCTTCATATATCCCTCTGGATTGAGCATTCGTTCTATTTCCGGCGGGACATGCCCCTTGGCTTTCAAAATCTTTAGATCGTCGTCCAAAGAGATCAGTCCGCGATCAAACATCCAATGGACAGTCCCTGAAAGGGCAATGCCATTCCGAACATGATCAGGTCCATTGGCTTCAACCGGCTTGATATGAGCGGCCTGGGCTTCTGCACGACCGCCACCATTGATGACGCGGATGCCAGTTATTGCACAACGGTTTTCGTAAGCCTTTTGAATTTGCTGGGCAAATACGCGATCTCGAAATGGCCGCTCATAAATCATAAGAGTGCGCGGCCTGATGATTTCCATTGGAAGCGCATGGAAACCATCTGGATAGGTATGTTCAGGCCCTTTCGTATCCTTCGGCTCCTCTCCAAACCCAGCCTCAAGAATTTTCTCGAACTCATAATCTGGCAAATGTCGGACAGCGGCGCGCGCGGCACCCTGACTGACCTTGCCATCATGTGTGGACATTGAGGTTTCATAAAACTCGCCATCATCCCTAAATGCCACTGGATTCAGAAATTGAAGGTAGTTTGACATGTCTGCATAGAAATGACCTGACTTCATTTCATCCGGACGGATACCGTTCACTCTGGCGACAGCAAAATACGCCATTCTTCCCCCGCGCCTGGATCCGGTCGAGAGTCTGCTTGTCTCGTAGTAAATGATCGAGTCCCCGACGGTAGCCTCGACACGCTTTAGATATATCTTGGGAAAATGATACTTTGTGCCTGGATCGTCGTCATAGGCTGGGTCAACCTTGGTCTGAAAAATCGCTTTCATGATTGACAAAAAATCCTGCCGGCAAGTTCACTAATTCTGTAGAGTCGCCCATTGGCAATGTTACTGTAGCAAATTAGGCCAGGTCGGCAAATCGAGCCTGGAAGGATTTGGTATGATGGCAAATGAAGCTTTACCCGTTAACTGATGAAGAAGCCAACTTCCTTTCTCGTCTGATGGAAAAGTTTGGTTCCCAACTTTCTGAATTGCAAGCAGGCGGCAATGGCAAAGTTCAAACTGAGAATGTTGTTCTGGAGAAAATTTCTTCAGTAATAAAGTCAGGTGGTTTGGACGTCTATGTTGGGTCAGTTACCGATCAGGAGGGGGATTCGTCATGGGAACTGACTTCAAACCTTCGAAAAATTCAATCATGGGCGCGTGACATGGCAAGTGTCAGCTTTGAAGTTCCAAAAACCTACCGGGTGTCGGTGATACGCTTTGGGTTTGGTGCTGCTGAAGAACTTTGAGTGATAGCGTCTGCCGGGAACCACGTCCCCTCTTTCGAGTGTCGACCACTCCCTCAACTGCGCCTTAGGGCGAGCCAGTGGATAGCCAACGCAAGCATGCTCGCTCCGGCCATGAACCAGAATACCGCGAAGGGCCAGCCGGTTTGCAGCGAGCCTACGAGTTGGGAGGCGGCGGAGCCCATGGCCATTTGCGCGAAGCCGGACCAACCGGCGGCGGCGCCGGTCATGCGGGAGTCGACGCTGATGGCGCCCGCCGTGCCGTTTGGAATGGTGAGGCCGTTGCCAAAGGCCGCCAGCGCCATGGGGAGGAACAGTGTTGCAGGCGAGAGCTGGCCGGAGATGGCGGACGCGAGGCAGAGGAAGCCGCCGAGCACCGTGATCACGCAGCCCGCCATGATCATGCGGTCAATGCCGAATTTCTGGGTGTAGAAGCCGGAGAGGAAATTCCCGACCATGTAGCCCAAGGATATGCAGGCAAACCAAACGCCATATTCCAGCGGTGTGCGCTTGAGGACATCAATCATGATGTGGGGGGCGCCGCCGAGGAAGGCGAAGAACACCGCCGAGGTGAAACCGAGGGTGAAAGTGTAGTGGCGAAAGCGCGGCAGGGCGAACAGCTTGCCGGCATTGCTGAAGAAATTCTGCTGGTCGGTGTTGCGGGTGGTGTGGGTTTCGGGCAGCGTAACCCAGGCGGCGATGAGCACGATTGCCCCCAGCGCGGCCAGCAGCCAGAAGCCGCTGCGCCAGTCGGAATAATACTCCAGCGCGCCGCCCAGCACCGGAGCCACCATGGGGGCCACCACAAAGGCCATGGTGATATAGGAGATGACGCTGGCGGATTTTTCCCGCGTGAACACATCGCGCACCATGGCGCGGGCCAGAACAATCCCTGCCGATCCGCCAATGGCCTGAACGAGGCGCGCCGCGATGAGGAGCTCTATTGTAGGGGCGATTGCTGCGAGCAGGCTGGCCACGAAAAACAGGGACAGGCCAGCCAGCAGCAGGGGCCTTCTGCCAAACCTGTCGGAAGCCGGGCCATAGATGAGCTGGCAGACAGCCATGCCGATGAGATAGAGCGTGAGGGTCAGCTGAACAGTGCCATAGGGCACGCCAAAGGTTTTCTCCAATCCCGGCATGGACGGGATCATCAGGTTGAGCGCCAGGGGGCCGATAGCCGAGATCGCCACCAGAATGGCGAAGGAGGGGCGGGGCGTTGTTTCTGCGATGGCGGTCATGGGTGAGCCATAGCGGCTGGGCGGGTTCTTGAATAGCCAAAGGCTTGCAGTTCTGGCATGAGCTTCGCACATGAATTACCGCCACGCCTTTCACGCCGGAAACCACGGCGATGTGCTGAAACACATCGTGATGACGCGCATCATCGAACATCTCAAGCGCAAGGAAAAACCCTTCCGGGTGTTTGATGCCCATGCGGGTGTTGGGGTCTATGCGCTGGATGGTGTTGAGGCTGGCAAGACGCGGGAATGGGAAGGCGGTGTGGCCAAGATGCCGGCGGCGTTTGCGCCTGACGTTGAGGCGCTGCTGACGCCCTATCGCAGAGTGATTGCGAGGCTCAATCCGGATGGCGGGCTGACCCGATGCCCGGG
>JANMHO010000427.1:0-7662 GCA_031375195.1 Rhodobiaceae bacterium | reverse complement strand
ATCACAATGCGGCCGGCGCCCGCGTCCATCCAGGCATGGGCCTTTTCCATCGACCGGATGGCGCCGCCAACCTGGACCGAGCAGCTCACGCCGCGGATGATCCGCTTGATGATGTCGGTGTTCTCGCCGTCGTTGAACACGGCGTCGAGATCAACCACATGCAGCCATTGCGCCCCTTGCGCCGCCAGCTCATGGGCCGCCTCGACCGGATCCACATCATAGACAATGGGGCTCTCGATCCGGTTGCGGATCAGATTGACCAGGCGGCCCTTGCGCAGTTCAAGATCGGGATAAATAATCATGCAGGCTCTCGCAGTTCCCGGAGACACGCTGATCTTGCGCTAAAAAATCCGTGATGAAAAGATGCCGGCGCCGGGGATAAAAAATAAATTCTTATACAATGAAAATAGTCCTTGACACCGTACGGTGGTTTGGCTCGGAATAGGCGTCGGCGGCTACATCGGCGGCCGGTCGCTGGAGAAGATCACCGGCCAGGTGTTTGGGGGAAGCGAAGGCGGCCTTAAACTTCAAACACCTGTACGATTCGGCAAAAACGTAAAGAAAAATTAGTTTC
Organism: Rhodobiaceae bacterium; assembly: GCA_031375195.1. GTDB lineage: Bacteria > Pseudomonadota > Alphaproteobacteria > Rhizobiales > Aestuariivirgaceae > Aestuariivirga. Next base: position 7,088 of record JANMHO010000427.1, on the reverse strand, counting down.
TCAAGTTGTCTCTCATGGGCGACAGAATTCTATGATCACCCACCTGTGGTAAGACTTGGTCGGCCACTGGTATACGATAGTAAATTGCTCTATATGTCGTGGAATGATCACTGCTTCGGGTTCTATCCCTTGGTTTGCGATCAGGGGCCGTCACACTGTTAGCACAGAGGCGATCTCGCTTGGTTCCCCGGCCAGGATTAGAACCTGGATTCCCTCGCTTGGGTGGCGGGCGTCCTACCGTTAGACGACCGGGGAGATTTATTGTGAGAGGCCTGTTGATTTCTAATGCATTGAATTTGACAGGCTTTTTCACGATAGATTCGCTATATACCAAATTTGGTATTGGTAGTCAACTTGACAAATCACAAAAATGATATATATTTGCCTTGGCGGTTGCGCTCTTATGTGGATGCTCGCAGTCGCGTCGAGGCTGTAGTCTGGTTCGCGTCAATCACATCGAAAGACAAGGCCAAAGTGATGAGAAAATTGGAGTATCTGATCGATCAGCCTCGATCTGAATGGAAGCGACCAAATTTCGATTTGCTACACGGCAACGCCGCTTCTTTGGGCGAAATAATCCTCAAAAAAATCGGAAATGTCCAAACCAGGCTCATTGGTTATTTTGATGAAAGCCGGGGAATATTTAATATTGTTTTGGTTGTCACAAAAAAACAAGGGCAGTTTCACCCGAAGCAATGGGTTGAAATTGCCCTTGGAAGAATGAAAGAAATTAAGATTAGTCCGGAGAGAGCAATTGACTGGAATCCGTAAAAATATTTGGAAGCACCTCACTGACCGGCTTTTTCGGCGCGAGTACGTTGCCGAACAGGCCCGTTCTGGTGTTGCATATCAATTAAAGGCCATGCGCGAAGCCCGTGGATGGTCACAGGCTGATTTGGCGAAAATGGCAAACAAATCTCAAAGTAACATCGCCCGCCTTGAAGACCCTGACTATGGAAAATTCAGCTTGCAAACATTGCTTGAGCTTTCAGACGCTTTCGATGTTTGGCTATCAGTTGAGTTTGTGCCGTTCAACACAGGCTTGGCCAGAACATCGAACCGCTCCGCGAGCGCTCTTAATGCAATCTCTTTCTCTGATGAAATGGCATCTTCTAAGCCAGCGATTTCTGCTACGTCCACTGCAAAACTAACTGTGGTTGGCAAACCTATCAACATTGTTCCGAGAGATGCTATTACTTGGCGAGAACTAACATCGAATTGCTATCCTATTTCCGGACCAAGAATTGGATCAGGTGTTGCGAGAAAAACTCTACGTATTGGTGGTGATGAAAACAAAATCTCATCGCCCCATTCCGTCAAGCCAATATCTTATAGTGATAGTGGAGTAATTCATTGACCGACAAGGAAGGGCCGCTCCAAGTAATAACGGCAATTATTTGTGATGACGTGCGTCGAGAGGCCAACGGCAAAGATATTTTGATTGGTGTGTACGGCAGCGGAATGCGGGTCGAGGCAATTCCCCACTTAATTATGCTAGCTTTTTGGCTGGAATTAAAAACTTTTGAGATTGGTTCTCATGAATTCAGCATGAGAATAATGGCTCCAAATGAAGCAATTATATTTCAATCCCCACCGACCAGAATCAATGTAGAAAATATTGGATTTAGTCATATGGCATTAGGGGGCGTACCTGTTCAAATTTCTACAACAGGAAAAATGGAATTCCAGGTTTCGATCTCTGGTGGTGAGTGGAAAACGGTGAGGGAAATAGGGGTAGAGGTTGGCCCCATAGTTGGACAAAACCCAACATAAGACACTCACCCTCTAATAGGGTTCAGTCTGGTTGCTGAAATATCAGTCAGTGAAGGAGGCGGAGGCAAGGTGGGTCGTTTAGCGAGTATACGAAATTTAAGTTGTAAAACCGCCAAATTTGGCCGATCCGTATTTTCTGTATTCCATTGAAATAAAACATAATTGTCAAACGACCCAGAAATTTTGGCCGATGTGTTGGCCGATCTTCTATCCACACCCGGAACATCAGTCGGAACTCCTCTTTAACCGCCAAAACGAGCGAATAATGCCGGATATTTTGCTTCATTCGCCGCCGATGGCGAATTGCGAAAGGTAAAAACGCAGGCCTGATCCAGGGTTAATTCACCGCTATTGAGGGGGGAGATAACCCCTTGATATTAAAAATCTTTAACCTTTCCCTAACCACGCCGACCCGCCCCCATTCATCCCCAGTTCAGCTAGCCCCTGCTAGAACGGGGCATGAAAGGCTGCGGCGTGATGGTTAAGAGGCTCAAGTTTATCGGCATTTTGCTGGCGGCGCTGCTTGTGGCCGAGCCGGCGCTTGCCCAGTACAAGCCCCGCATGAACGCGCCGAGAATCCTGCTCAAGCGGCAGCTGCCCAACATTGTCAAGCCGCCGCTGGCCTCGCTGGGCATGAATATCAAGCCGTCCGAGGCGGCGGCGATTGCGCTCAGCCTCTATCCCGATGCCAAGGTTGTCAAGGTCAAGCTGCGGGCAGACGGCGTCTATGCGGTAACGCTGCGAACTGATAGTAGTGTGGAGAAGGTTTTTGTGAGCGGCGAGGACGGATCGATTCTCTAGCCCTCCCAGCGCCCGAACGTGGAGACAATAAATCAATGCGCATTCTCGTCGTTGAGGACGATCCCGATCTGAACCGCCAGCTGGTGACGGCCCTGGGCGACGCGGGCTATGTGGTTGACAAGGCCATGGACGGCGAAGAGGGGCATTATCTCGGCGAAACCGAACCCTATGACGCGGTTGTATTGGACCCCGGGCTTCCCGTTCTTGATGGCGTCAGCGTTCTGGAAAAATGGCGGCGCGCTGGCAAGAAAATGCCGGTGCTTATCCTGACCGCGCGCGACCGCTGGAGCGACAAGGTGGCGGGCTTTGACGCGGGCGCCGACGACTACGTTCCCAAGCCCTTTCACATGGAAGAAGTTCTGGCGCGGGTTCGCGCGTTGCTGCGCCGGACGGCAGGCCACGCCACCAGCGAGATCACCTGCGGCCCCATGGTGCTCGACACCAAGAGCGCGCGCGTCACGGTGAACGGCACGGCGATCAAGTTGACGTCGCTTGAGTTCCGCCTGCTCGCCTATCTGATGCACCACGTGGGCAAGGTGGTTTCGCGCACCGAGCTTGTGGAACATCTCTACGACCAGGATTTCGACCGCGATTCAAATACCATTGAAGTGTTTGTGGGACGCTTGCGCAAGAAGCTCGGCGTCGATGTGCTGCATACCATCCGCGGAATGGGATACTGCATATCCGAGCCGGATAATGCGAAGTAACTCACTTTCCTTCCGGCTGATCCTGTCGTCCGCCATCGTCAGCATCGTCTTGCTGGTGTCAGCCGGGCTGCTGTTGGCGCAATTGTTCAGCGCCGCCCTTGAGCGCAATTTTGATGCCCGGCTGCGCGCTGTGCTGGATGGGCTGCTGGCCAATGTGGAAATCAGCGAGGATGGCGCGCCCCTGTTGTCGCAGCAACTGGCGGACACGAGGTTCAGCCTGCCGCTGTCCGGCTGGTATTGGCAGATCGAAGCCCCGCCGCAAAGGAACCTGCCAAGCCTTGCCTCGGAATCCTTGCTTGAACAGCGCCTGAAGCCCGATGCGTCGATGCTTGCCACGCGCGGCGGCGACGGCGTCGCCAGCTTCTATCTCAGCGACAGCCAGGTGATCGACAACCGCCCGGTGAAACTCAGGGCCATTGAACAGTCCTTCAAGCTGCCGGGAAGCGAGGATCAATATTCTTTCCTCGTGGCTGGCAATTTCGATGAGCTGCGCCAGGAAGTGCGGGCTTTCCGCCAAACCCTGTTTTCAATCCTGGCGGCGCTTGGCGTGGGGCTGCTCATCGCCGTTTTCCTCCAGGTGAAATTCGGCTTGCGGCCGCTGAAGACCATGGAGCACAGCCTGACGGCGATCCGCGAGGGCAAGGCCGACCAGCTTGACGGCGCATTCCCCAGCGAGATCCAACCCGTGGCCGATGAGTTCAATCTCCTCATCAAATCCAATTCGGAAATCATCGAGCGGGCGCGCACCCAGGTTGGCAATCTTGCCCATGCGCTGAAGACTCCCCTGAGCGTCCTGACCAATGAGGCGCAGGGCAGCAAATCGGCCTTCGCCGAAAAGGTTTCCGAGCAAACCCAGATCATGCGCGACCATGTGAGTCTCTATCTTGATCGGGCGCGAAGGGCGGCGCGCGCCCGGACCATAGGCTCGGCCACCGAAGTCGAGCCCGTGCTGGCAGCCCTTGGCCGTACCATCATGCGCATCAACCAGGACCGGGGTGTAACCGTTGAAGTGACTGTGGCCAGCGGATTGAAATTCCGCGGCGAAACCCAGGACTTTGAGGAGATGGCGGGCAACCTCATCGACAACGCCGCCAAATGGTCAACCGGAAACGTGAAGGTCTCCGCCGCATCGCTCGCTGATGCCAGGAACTGGCTGCTCATAACCGTGGACGATGACGGCCCCGGCCTTCCCCCCGACAAGCACGCCGACGCCATGAAGCGCGGGCGGCGCCTGGATGAATCCAAGCCCGGCTCCGGCCTCGGCCTCTCCATCGTGGCCGAAACTGCCGCCATGTATGGCGGCGCGGTGAAGCTCGGCGACGCCGACCTCGGGGGGTTGAGGGTGGAGTTGAAACTGCCAGCGGTGGCTTGACGTGGCGCCGGTTCAGGAACCTGCGATGTGTTTGACCTCTTCGGTCTTGTCCCGGTGCGAAACCAGCAATCCGTCCGGTGTGTCGATGATGACGATATTTTGCAGGCCGACCACGGCCACCAACCGGCCGTTGCCATGCACATAGCAGTTGGAAGATTGGTGGAACTGGACGTTGCCATCTCCCGTATTGCCATTGGCGTCCCTGTGGGCGAGGCCTGCCACCGACGCCCATGAGCCGATATCCCGCCAGCCGAACCGGCACGCCACAACCGCGATGCTGCTGGACTTCTCCATGACGGCGAGATCAATGGAATTCTTCGGCACCTTCGAGAAGCTGTCATGGTCGAGCGCCACGCAAAGTGAACCTTCAAGTTCCTGAACCGGCGACACCTCAAGGCATCTGGACGCCGCGTCCAGAATATCCGGGCAATGCTCCCTCATCTCCCGCAGCAGGGTTTCCGGCGTGAAACAGGATATGCCGGAATTCCACAGATGATGGCCGGAACGGAAAAACGCTTCAGCCATGTCAAGCTGCGGTTTTTCAACAAAGCGCGCCGGCCTTGCGCTCACGTCGACATATCCATAGCCCGTATGCGCTGACGTTGGCTCGATGCCAAGAACCACCAGCCCGCCCTGTTGGGCCTTGGCGACAGCCAGCCCGACCGCATCCGCAAAGGCCAGTTGATCATCAATCAGATGATCGGCCGGCAACACCAGCATGACAGAATTTTCACCGTGAACGCGAACACAGTGGAGTGCCGCCACCGCTACAGCGGCCGCCGTGTTCCGCCCGGCCGGCTCCAGAATGAAAGATGTTTTTTGGCCAAGGGTGTTCACCGGGCGATAGGCGTCCATGCTGCGCGCCCACACGTCATGCCCCGTGACTGTCAGGATTTCGGCAACCTCCGGCAAAGCCGCCGCCCGCAGGAAAGCCTGTTGCAGCAGGCTTCCCCCGTTTCCAACATGCATGAACGGCTTGGTCTCCCCCGCCTTCGAAACCGGCCAAAGCCTGGACCCCGCACCGCCGCTGATAATCACCGGGATCAAGGGCATGGGATTATGTGGCGGCGGCGGGCAGGGGCTGGTTGACGATGGAAAAGGCTTTGGTGTCCTTGGTCTGATCCCAGAAAATCAAATCCTGGCAGCGCTTGAACAGGTCCGGCGGCAGAACCGTGCGGCGGGGTTTGAACTCGACCTTGCCGGTGACCGTATGCAGGCCAGGCGCCACAAGCTGCATGTCGAAATCCTGCGCCTCGTAGGAGACATTGTCGAAGTCATGGGGGAATGGTTCCTCGCCAATGAAGTTGTAGATGAGGTCGATGCATTCCTTGGGCCGCGAGGCGAGAATGTCATAGTCTACCAGCAGCATGCGGTCCGCATCGGCGCCGTAATAGGCTTCGCGCAGCGCCGACCACGAAAATCCGATCATGCGGTTTTGGTTGAGCAGCGCCTCGGCGCGCGAATAAACCGTGGCGCGCTCCTGCGGGTTGACGAAGATGCGCGACACATCGAAGGCATTCTTGCGGATGAGCTGTTCGATTGAATCCATGATCCACGCCGGGTTGCGCACACAGCAGATCATTTTCAAATCCGGGAACAATTGGCTCAGCGCCGAGAGCCTGCTGGTCCACACCCGGTTGGTGTCGAACACCATGGCGCGGTCATCCAGATGGGCGTAGTAGCCCTCGAAAATGCCGCGCAGGATCTGGCGCTTCTGCTCTTCCTTGAAGAACACCGCGAATTCGTTTTCAGCTCCCATGGCGGTGAGCGAGGCCCCGAACACCTGGCCAACCGGGCTCGTCATCGCCGCATGAATGCGCGGGTTCTGCCGCAGAATGGCGGCAAGGAGCGTCGACCCTGAGCGCGGCAAACCGGAGATGAAATTAATTTTTGAAAACATGATTCGCCCATTGTCAAGTGTTGTCGTTGAAGCATAAGGTCAATGCGACGTTAATTGGTTTCTTATCTCGGGCGCAAGGAGAGATTGTCATGGCGTTAATTCCCAATGGAGATGTCGGATACAACTATTACGGCGTTTACGGAATTGGCATCACTGGTGTTGGCTCAGTCGTGGGCAATGATGGGGGAGTGTATCCCATTTACGGCGCTGTTTTAGGCGTCAACGCTGGCAGCACCGGAACGGTGACGTTATCGAACAATACGACGATAAATCTTGGTTCCTATGGCTTGGTCGTCGGACTGCGCGGCAGGGGAACGGTGACCATTGGTAGCGGCAGCATCGTAAACTCTCTCAATGCCTCTTATTCCAATGTGGAAATTGGCAGGCACAAGGGGTCGGTTGGCGCGGTGACAGTGACAGGCGTTGGCTCGCAATTGAACGCGGCGATTACAAATTTGTGGCGGACGCTTTTACGGAAGAAACACTCTGGCTGTTAGGCGCAGAAGGCGCAAGCAGTTTTGAAACTTTGCGGGCG
>JANMHO010000422.1:0-6807 GCA_031375195.1 Rhodobiaceae bacterium | reverse complement strand
CCGCAAGGCAGGCCCCGTTTCCCGTGTCAGTCGCGTCTGATCCATCTCTATCCCAAGGCAATAAAAAAAGCGGGCCCCGGAGATCGGAACCCACTCTCAAAACTTGCGAGTGAACTTAAGTTAACGGCTATATACGCCTGCGGGCCGGTTTCTGCAAGAGGGGGGTCTGGGCGGTCGGGTCAAGCCCGACTACCCAGACTTCCTGCCAAACCTCAAATACCGCGTCTCCCGCCCTTCGCGCTTGGCCTTGGCTTCGTATCTTGTCTGAATCCAGTTCTCGAACGGCTCGCCTGAATTGCTCAACAATTCAAACCCGCCATGGGCCTCACACTCGCGAAGCGTCCAGTCTACATAATCCGCAATATCGCTCACGAACAGAAACTCGCCCTCGCGTTTCAGCAAGGCATGAAATTGCTTCAGCGTATCCCCATTCACGATCCGCCGCTCGTGGTGGCGCTTCTTCGGCCACGGATCGGGATACAGTACGAAAATCTTGGCCAATGACGCTGACGGAAACCTCTCCAGCAGATAGCGCACATCGTCATCATGAATGCGGATGTTGCTGAGCGCATTCTTTTCAATATGGGCCAGCAGTTTGGCCACGCCATTGCGGAACGGCTCCGCCCCAATAAAATTCACCGATGGAAACAACCCCGCCTGATGCGCCAGGTGTTCGCCGCCGCCAAAACCGATTTCCAGCCAAACCTCGCCAGCGGGCAACGGATCATTCAAGTCAACCCGCAATTTCGGCAGCAGCTCTTCCATCAAGTCCAAATGATGACGGCGCAAGGATTTACCCCTGCGCCGCCCGTAGTATTGGAATCGCCGGTCTTCGCTGCTCACTTCACCGCCGCTTTGAGGGCCTTCACCAGGTCCGTCTTTTCCCAGGAAAAACCGCCATCCTTGGCGGGCGCCCGGCCGAAATGTCCGTAGGCTGCGGTGCGCGCGTAAATCGGCCGGTTGAGATTGAGATGGGTGCGAATGCCGCGCGGCGTCAAATCCATGACCTTGGCGATGGCCTTCTCCAGCTTGGCCTCGGAAACCTTGCCCGTGTCATGGGTGTCCACATAGATCGAGAGCGGCTTGGAAACCCCAATCGCGTAGGAAACCTGGATGGTGCATTTCCTGGCCAAACCCGCCGCAACCACATTCTTGGCGAGATAGCGCGCGGCGTAGGCCGCCGAACGGTCAACCTTGGTGGGATCCTTGCCGGAAAACGCGCCCCCGCCATGGGGAGCCGCCCCGCCATAGGTGTCCACAATGATCTTGCGGCCCGTCAATCCCGCATCTCCATCCGGCCCGCCAATGAAAAACTTGCCCGTGGGGTTCACATGCCAGACCGTGTCCTTGGTGATCCAACCCTTGGGGAGAGCCTTCTTCACATAGGGTGTCACCAGCTTCAGCATGTCAGCCGAAGTGAGGCTTTCGTCGATATGCTGGTGCGACACCACGATCTGTGTGGCCGCGACCGGCTTGCCATTCTTGTATTGCAGGGTGATCTGGCTTTTCGAATCAGGCCCCAGGGCCTTTTCCGCCCCCGAATGCCGCGCCTCCGCCAGAAGCTGCAGAATGCGCTGGGCGTAATACAAAGGCGCCGGCATCAGGTCCGGCGTTTCATCGCAGGCATAGCCAAACATGATGCCCTGGTCGCCCGCCCCCTCATCCTTTTGCGAAGCTGAATCCACCCCTTGCGCGATATCAGCCGATTGCTCGTGCAGCAGGATTTCAACCCGCGCCGTCTGCCAGTGGAATCCGCTTTGCTCATAGCCGATTGACCGGATGGCTTGGCGCGTCACGTCCTCGATCTTGGCGTGGGTGACCGATGATGGCCCCCGTGTTTCACCGCCAATCACCACCCGGTTGGTGGTGGCGAAAGTCTCGCAGGCCACGCGCACCAGCGAAGGGTCCATGCCCTGCGCCAGGGCCTCGCGGTAAAACAAATCGACGATCTCGTCGGAGATGCGGTCGCACACCTTGTCCGGGTGGCCTTCGGACACCGACTCGCTGGTAAACAGAAAATTCTTGCGTGACATTCCTCGACCCCATCCCTCGGTTAAATGCGCATAAAGATTTCTTTATGCCTTTCCGGAAGGGTTAATGGCAGCGTTGATAAGGAAGGTCAAGCACCCGCGCTGCCGGGCGGCGGGCCAGCCTGAACGGCGGAGAATTTCGCTTGAACGTGAATTGACAAACCGGCCACGTCAGCGCTTTTTGTTGGTGAAAACAGGGAGGAATGAATATGGCGTATTCATACCGCTGCGGGGATTATCCTGGAATGGAATCCTGTCCGGGGTCGTTCAAGGCCGAAACCGAGGCCGAACTCTGGAAACATATCGAGCTGCACGCATCAATCGCCCATCAGGAGAACCCTGAAAAATGGTCAGCGGAAGAGCGGCAGACAATGCAAAAGCTCATCCGTTAAGCCCCGGTGAGGCCGTCTCAATTGGAATTGCGGTGGAACTACGGTGATGTGGTGCATGGCTGGCAGGGCGGAAGGTAGGCGGCGCGCCCATAATGCTCGAAAATTATCCATAACCAGTTTGGAACTAATTTCTCTGCAAAGAGTTAAAGTCGTTGGCGATATGCCAGGGCGGGAGGAAACTAATGGGTCACTCTGACGTCAAAGTTGTCAGTAGCAGCGACTTGGCAATGCGGCGGGAAGCTGAGCTCGCTGCATTGTTTCGGTTAACAGACCGGCTATATCGCGCTCGCGAAGTATCCGACATCTATGACGCATCCTTGGCTGCAATAACCAGTACAATGAACTGTAAGAGAGCCTCTATCCTGCTTTTTGATCCAAGCGGAGTTATGAAATTTGTCGCCCAAAAAGGGTTATCTGCAAAATACGTTGCCGGCGTAGAGGGACATACACCGTGGCGGCCGGGCGAAGCACAGCCAGATCCAATATTTGTAGAAAACATTGATGACACGAATGAGTCGAGGCATATCAAAGAAATCATAAAAAAGGAAAACATCTGCGGACTCGCTTTTCTTCCCTTGATCTCGCAAGGAGTCGTCATAGGGAAGTTTATGACTTACTACGAGCAACCTCATAAATTTACGCCGGCGGAGGTTGAGCTTGCTGTAACAATTGCCAGGCAACTGGGTTTTGCCATTGAACGGTTTAGAGCAGAAGCGGCCGCTAAAAAGGTTGCCGAAGAATTACGCGAATCCGAAGAGCGCTTCCGGCTAATGTCTGAGAACGCTCCGGTTATGATTTGGATGAGCGACGCAAAAGGCGGGTGTTTACATCTGAACCGCATGCAACGTGAATTTTGGAATGTAGAAGAGGACGCTCTTGCCGATTTTGACTGGCGCACTTCCATGCACCCTGAAGATATGCCCGAAATAGTGAAACGAGTATCAGAAGCACTCGCAAATAAAACCAGTGTATCAGTTGAGGGCCGCTACCGAAATGCGCAGGGCTCCTACCGCATATTACACACCGATGCCCGGCCAAGAGTTTCCCCCGATGGAGAGCTGCTCGGCATGATAGGTGTTAATGTTGACATCACTGAGCGAAAGGAAGCGGAGCAATTGCGCCGCGAGATGAATGACGCTGACCGCTACCGCATGTTGGTTGAGGGGATAACTGACTATGCGGTCTATTTGTTGGACGTCCATGGAAACGTCGCCAGCTGGAATGCAGGCGCACAGAGGTTTAAAGGCTACACTGCGTCGGAAATCATCGGCCAGAACTTTTCGGTCTTCTATACGCCCGAGGATCAGGCTGCCAATCTTCCCAAGTCAGCACTTGCAATAGCTGCCAAAGAAGGCAAATTTGAAACTGAAGGCTGGCGTGTTCGTAGGGACGGAAGCCAGGTCTGGACCCATGTAATTATTGATCCCATTCGCAATTCGTCGGGAAACCTCTTGGGATTTGCCAAAATCACCCACGACCTTACCGAACGCAAGCGAGCCGAAGATGAAAAAAAGAGGGCTGAAGAGTCCCTCCAAGAAACTCGCGATGCGTTGTTCCAGTCCCAAAAACGGGAAGCTATCGGTCAGCTTACTGGCGGTATCGCACATGACTTCAACAATCTGCTGATGGTTATTCAAAGCAGCATGGAGCTATTGCGGAAACGTCTGCCAGAAGACGAACGTTTAATATCGCTCGTGGATAATGCAACCGAAGGCGTCAAGCGCGGAGTATCCCTCACCCAAAGAATGCTGTCGTTTGCCCGACGCCAGGACTTGGATCAGAAACCAATCAACTTGCATAAACTAGTCCTTGAGATGACTGATCTTCTACAGCGCTCATTAGGCCCCTCAATCATGATTCAGTCGCAGTTTCCCACAGGGCTTTCATTGGTTCGCGCCGATACTAATCAATTGGAATCAGCGCTTCTAAATCTTGCAGTAAATGCACGCGATGCCATGCCTAAGGGCGGGCCCCTGACGATTTCTGCCCATGAAGAAAATATTCCAATGGGTAACAGCTTGCGGCTGGTGCCGGGGAAGTACGTCTGTCTGTCAATTGAAGACAAGGGCGAGGGCATGTCCGAAGATACAATTACTCGTGCGACTGAACCCTTTTTTACAACGAAAGGTGTCGGCAAGGGCACTGGATTGGGATTGTCCATGGTACACGGATTCGCGGCACAATCCGGCGGATGCCTGAGATTAAGAAGTGAACTGGGTAGGGGTGCGACGGCTGAGTTGTGGCTTCCAGCAACTGATGCAGAGGACAAACCAGAATTAGTCGCGGTACCGTCCACAACGGATTCTGCTACACGTGAACTAGTTGTGCTTGCTGTTGATGACGACTTCTTAGTCCGAATGGGCACAGCCGCAATGCTTGAAGACCTTGGACACACAGTGAAGGAAGCAAATTCGGCAGAAGAAGCGCTGAAAATTCTCGCACAAGGTGTCAAGATTGATTTGGTTGTTACCGATCAGGCGATGCCGCGAATGACAGGTGTCGAACTCGCTGAAGCAATCCTCAAAGGCCAACCCAATATGCCCATCATTCTCGCCACCGGTTATTCGGAGTTGCCAGCGGGAATTGGCTTAAAGCTCCCACGGCTTTCAAAACCCTTTTCCCAAAAGCAACTTGATATTGCGATGAAGGAAGCCCTTAGAATGAGCATAAACGGCTGAGGCCAGGGATTTTGTGGATTGGGCTGACATCGTACTTTTCCCCGTCTACAGATCGTTTATCCTTGAAAATTGAAAGTAAAATGGAATGGCAGAAGTGAGCGACAACCAGCCTGTGGTTGAGACGAATGCAGCTGATGAGCCCCCCGACCTTACACTTCGCGCCCTAAAGCAACGCATCCGACAGCAGGAGATTTTATCGGAGCTGGGTGTTTTGGCCTTGCAAGGTGCGGCCTTTGACGCGTTGCTGACCGAAACCGTGCGCCTCACCGCGGAGGGGCTGCGAGTCCAGTTTTGCAAAGTTTTGCGCTACATTCCCACGGATAATCGCCTCTTAGTGCAGGCCGGCGTCGGCTGGGACCCTGGCATCGTAGGTGTGGCCAGCGTCGGGGCTGACCTGGCTTCACCCGCAGGATTTGCGCTGCGGACGGGCAAGCCCGTCATTTCCAATCATCTGGAAAACGAGGAACGCTTCCGCACTCCTGACCTGTTGGCCCAACATGGCATCAAAAGGGCGATGAATGTCATTCTTCAGGGCGATGGCAAGCCATTTGGGGTTCTGGAGGTCGACAGCCAGTCGGACGATGAATTTGTCGAGCATGACCTTGCTTTCCTACAAGGCGCTGCAAACGTCCTGGGCATGGCCATTGAGCGTGAGCGGACTGAACGCCATCTCAAAGCGGCCCTCGAAAGGCAGCAGTTCCTGGTGAAGGAGATGAACCACCGGGTCAAAAACAGTCTGACCATTGTCGCCAGCCTGTTGCAGATGCAGGCCCGCGAAGTGGACAGCCCCGAAACCAGCGGCAAATTTGAAGAAGCGTTCCGGCGCGTCACCGCCATTGCCCGCGCCCATGAGCGACTTTATCGCAACAACTACATCGAAAGCATGGACCTTGGCACCTATGTCGAGGAGGTCTGCCAGGACATGGAGACGTCGGTTGCTCCTTGCACGATATACGTCGAGGCGCAGCGCGGCATCAATGCAAAGGTCGACAACGCCATCTCGGTTGCGCTGATTGTTGTCGAGTTGATTACCAATTCTACAAAGTACGGTTATCCCAACGGAACGGGCGGGAAAATCTGGGTTGGCATTAAGCGCAAGAGCGAGTTGGACATTTTGATTTCCGTTCGCGATGAGGGCACGGGCCTTCCTGCAGATTTTGATCCAAAGAAATCACGCGGATTGGGAATGCGTATTGTTAATGCCTTCGCCAGTCAGCTGAATACAAAGTTGAAATTCACAAGGCACTCGCCCGGTTCCGAGTTTCTGTTGGTTTTCCCGATCGATGATGTAAGTCGTTGACGTGAGTGCCAATCCAAGTTGTTTTTGGCACGGAACAGAAGTGCCTCTTTCCACACTTTGCGGTCACTGACGTTCCCGAAGCGGACAACAAGGAACTGTAAATCCGGCGATCACGCATTCCTCCTGGAAGCACCACCCTGAACCAAAAACTTAGCACGCCCAGGCGTCCCCGCAAATATGGATTGGAATCGGAATTTCGGTGACAGTGCTGGACTGCACCGTCACCGAATTGCGACGGGCGTGCCCTTCTCGTCAATCACGACGCGGCGCAGCCTGAGCGCGTTTCCGATCACGCTTACAGAGCTCAGAGCCATGGCTGCCGCCGCAATCATGGGTGACAAAAGGATGCCGAAAACTGGATAAAGCACGCCCGCCGCGATGGGCACGCCTGCGGCATTGTAGATAAA
>JANMHO010000203.1:0-2792 GCA_031375195.1 Rhodobiaceae bacterium | reverse complement strand
CGCCCGCCTTTGCCGCCCGTATAGGTGTATCCGGTGCCTTCAGACCCATCGGCAAGCTGAATCGTGGCGGTGACCAGTTCGAAATGCGTATGAGTTCCGTGTTTGGCGTCCACCAGAACTTCGGCAAGCGGCACATTGAATAACCTGACTTCGACTGAAAGAATGATAGTCATAAGATCCTGCGGTAGTCCCAATCAAATGTTGAGTTCCGATGCAGAGTTCTATTTAAATCTCCCCAACAAATCCATTGGTAATATTAAGTTAGGCAGCGTTTGGTTTGCTGTATAAGAAAAATCACACCAAATGAAATGGAACGCAGTGCTTCTCGTGATTTCCAATCTGGGTAAGCCATGACAGAGACATTCGATCATATCGTGGTGGGCGGTGGATCTTCTGGCTGCGTGGCTGCCGCCCGTCTCGCAAGTGATGGCGGCGCGAAGGTGCTGCTTTTGGAAGCCGGGTATTCAAACCGCCACCCCTTATTGGACATGCCGCCCGGCATCTTCAAGATGATCAACGGTTCGAAATTCATGCGTTATCATCATACTACTCCGCAGGCCCATTTAAATGGACGTGTGCACGACATTCCGCAGGGCAATGTTTTGGGGGGTGGATCATCAGTCAACGCCCAGGTCTATATGCGGGGACGGCCATCGGATTACGACGAATGGAACGATATGCTGCACGGTAACAATGACCGGATCGGCTGGGGCTGGAACGATGTTCTGCCACATTTTACCCGGATGGAAGGTAATAACCGTTTTATGAACGACCAGCACGGAACGGATGGCCCGCTGTTGGTTTCGGATCCCGGCCATATAAACGATTTTTCGCGCTGGTTCGTCCAGGCTGTGCAAGGTCTGGGAGAGCCGTTCAATCCGGACTTCAATGGCTCATTTCAACGCGGTGTCGGATTTTATCAGTTTACCAACCGCAACGGTAAACGATCATCCGCCGCCTACGCATTTCTTTCACCGCAGGCAAAAAATCCGAAACTGACAGTCCGGCTGCAATGCGAGGCACAGCGGGTAGTGATCGAGGCGGGCCGCGCTGTTGGGGTGATCTATAAGGACAAATTCGGGGCGTTGCAGAACGTCCGGGCAGAAGGCGAAGTGATAGTGGCCTCTGGTGCGTTGGTTACCCCAAAGATCCTGATGTTGTCCGGCATCGGGCCCGCCAGCCATCTCGCCTCACACGGTCTTACCTGCGTGGTTGATTCCCCGGGCGTGGGGCAGAACCTGATCGACCATCCCGAAGTTCCAATCACCGCAATCGCCAACGGCCCTTTCGGCTACCACAAACAGGGTGGGGGTTGGCGCATGCTCCGCAATGGCCTGCAATTCAAGCTCTTCGGCACTGGCCCGGTGACATCGGCGGGGGTCGAGGCCGGCGCTTTCGTGAACCCCCGCAACCCAGAGGCTCCGCCAAGTATACAGGCCTTTTGTGTGCCCATCGTATATCTTGATCGCGACGCGCTTGACCTGGTGAAAGACACTTTCGGCGTGACGGTGACCACCGTCGTGGTCAAGCCCCGTTCACGGGGCGAGGTGCGTTTGGCATCGGCTGATCCCTCGGAAATGCCAATGGTCTCGCCAAATCTGCTAATGGATCCGGCGGATATGCAGGAAATGGTTGAAGGCCAGCGGTTCTTTTTGCGCGCCTTCGAACAGAGGCCGCTTGCCGATAGGCTGAGTCAAATCGCAATCCCGCCTTCGGGCGACCGGTCCGACGCGGCGCTGCAATCTCATTGCAGGCGGTTCGTCAAAACCAATTACCACCCTGTCGGCACGGCAAAGATGGGCGCAGACAGCGATCACCTGGCGGTGCTGGATGCGCGCCTGCGCGTGCGCGGCATCGAGGGGTTACGCGTGTGCGACTTGTCGGCGATGCCGAACATTGTGGCGGGAAACACCAATGCACCAGCCATGATGCTGGGTGACCGATGTGCCGATTTGGTCATCGGGAATCTCTGAAACCGCAGCTCGGCGCCTCAGCGGCCCCCGCCAATTTGGCTGCACGGCATATTGTAATACAATACTAGTTGACCAAAATGAACATTCGCTATTTAGTGTTGGCGAGTGCGCCAGACTAAAACAAGCGCGCCCGATGTCAAAAGGGAGAAATCTATGAAAAAGCTTACTCGTCGCGATACTATGATGCTTTTGGGCGCTGCCGCTGGCGCATTCGTGGTGCGGCCGGCCTATGCTGCGCTGCCGAAGCTGGAGAAGAAAGACACCTACAAGGTTGGTTTTGCCCAAACCGAAAGCAACAATCCCTGGCGCCTGGCTCAGACGAAGAGCATGCAGGACGAAGCCGCCAAGCGCGGTTGGCAGTTGGTTTATACCGATGCCGCCGGCTCCGCCGCCAAGCAGGTGGCTGACGTTCGTTCTATGATTGCCCAGAAAGTGGACGTCATTCTTCTTGCCCCGCGCGAGGAAAAGCCGCTCATTCCTGCCGTCATGGAAGCCAAGAAGGCCGGCATTCCGATGTTCCTGATCGACCGCAACGTGGACCAGACGCTGGCCAAGGGCGGCGAAGACTATGTTGCCTTCATCGGATCGGATTTCACCAAAGAAGGCATGCAGGCTGCCGAGGTTCTGACCGCGGCTGTCGGCGGCAACGCCAAGATCATCGAGCTTCAGGGAAGCACGGGGTCTTCGCCTGCCAATGACCGCATGGCCGGCTTCGCCGCCTACATCAAGGACCATCCCGGCATGCAAATCATTGCATCGCAATCCGGTGACTTCGCCCGCGATAAAGGCCGCCAGGTGTTTGAAACCCTGTATCAGGCC
>JANMHO010000407.1:0-2483 GCA_031375195.1 Rhodobiaceae bacterium | reverse complement strand
GTGCTCGCCCGCCCGCATAAGCCGCGCCAGCCGTTCAAGCGCCGGCAGAATGTTGGCGTTTTCAGCGCCGCCCTTGCTCAATGCGCCTCATCCCAGTTCATCGCGGCCCGCGCATCAACCTGCAGAGGCACTATGAGTTTCACCGCTGGTTCCGGAGCCTGCACCATCACATGCTTCACCACCTTCGTCGTGGCCTCAATTTCACTGTCCACAACCTCGAAGATCAACTCGTCATGCACCTGCAGCAGCATCTTGGCTGAAAGCCTCGCTGCGTCCAAAGCCGCCTGCATGCGGATCATGGCGCGGCGGATGATGTCGGCGGCGGCCCCCTGGATAGGCGCGTTGATGGCGGCGCGCTCCATGAAGGCGCGTTCCGAGGCGTTGGGCGAAGTGATGCGCGGAAAATGGCAGCGCCTGCCGAAAATGGTTTCCACATAGCCGTTGGCCCGTGCGGCTTTTTTCGTTTCCTCCATGTAATCCTTGATGCCGGGGAAACGGCTGAAATAGGTGCGGATGTAATCGCCCGCCTCTTCGCGCGAAATCGACAGTTGATTGGCCAGCCCAAAAGCCGAAATGCCATAGATGATGCCGAAGTTGATCGCCTTGGCGCGGCGGCGCACCGCGCTATCCATGCCCTCAATCGGCACGCCGAACATTTCAGAAGCCGTCATCGCATGGATATCAAGCCCGCTGGCAAAAGCCTTTTTGAGCTGCGGAATATCAGCGACGTGAGCCAGCACGCGAAGCTCGATCTGGCTGTAGTCGGCGCTCAGCAGCTTGGAACCCTGCGGCGCGATGAAGGCGGTGCGAATGCGGCGGCCTTCTTCCGTGCGTACTGGAATATTCTGCAGATTGGGTTCAGAAGAAGACAGGCGCCCCGTTGATGTGGCTGCCATCGCATAGCTCGTGTGAACCCGGCCTGTGTCGGGGTTTATGTAAGTCGGCAACGCATCCGTGTAGGTGGAGCGCAGCTTCGACAATTGCCGCCAGTCCACCACGCGGCGCGCCAGCTCGATACCCTGCGCCGCCAAGTCTTCCAGCGTATCCGCATCCGTGCTCCAGGCCCCCGTGGGCGTCTTGCGGCCCCCCGCCAGCCCCATCTTGCCAAACAGGATATCGCCGAGCTGCTTGGGCGAGCCGATATTGAAACGCTCGCCAGAAAGCTCATGAATTTGAACTTCGACCTTGCCCTGCGCTGTCGCGAATTCATTGGAAAGCTTGGCCAGCACCGCGCGGTCCACCAGAATGCCCTCATGCTCCATGGCCTCCAGCACCGGAATGAGCGGCCGCTCCAGCGTTTCATAAACCGTGACTTTGCGCTTTTTGACCAATCGGGACTTCAGCAGTTTCCATAACCGCAGCGTCACATCCGCATCTTCCGCCGCATAGGCCGTGGCGCGGTCCAATGGCACCCGCGCGAAAGTAATCGCCGATTTGCCGGAGCCCGCCACCTCCTTGAAGCTGATCGGCTTGTGGCCCAGATGCTTCTCGCTCATTTCATCCATGCCATGGCCGTTCTCGCCGGACTCCATGGCGTAGGACAGCAGCATGGTGTCGTCGATGGGGCGGATGTCCGTGCCGTAGCGCCGCAAAACCTGCAAATCATATTTCAGGTTCTGGCCAATCTTCAACACACCGGGATTTTCCAGCAGGGGCTTCAACCGCGCGATGGCGTCTTTCAAATCAATTTGCCCGGCGATCTTTTCGCCGCCAAACAAATCGCCGCCTTCACCGATATGGGCCAGCGGAATGTAGCAGGCCTTGCCAGGCTGAGTTGACATGGAAACGCCGACCAGCCCCGCCTGCATCGAATCCAGCGCGTCGGTTTCCGTGTCAACCGCCACGGCGCCCAGCTCAACCGCCTCGGCAATCCAGCGGTCCAGATCACTCAGTGTACGGACAGTTTCATAATTGGCATGGGCAAATGGAATGGCTTTGAGAGCTGCCTCCAAATCTTCCCCGTCCTTTGGCCCGTCATCCCGTTGCAAGCCGGGACCTGATTCAGGCAAAGCCCCGCTTTCCTGAGATTCCGGCTTGCGCCGGGATGACGGTGCCTCAACAGTCGCGCCTTCCGGCGGCCAGTATTTGATTTCAATCGCGGCAGGCTCAATGGCGGCTTGGTCCGCCTCCAATTCGCCAGCGATTTTCTTGGTGAAGCTTACAAACTCCAGCGCCTTGAGAAACCCGATAAGATCGGAAGCGCGAGGTGTGTCAACCGCGAAGGAGCCTACGTCATGATCGACTGGCACCTGGTCATCCAATATCACCAGCCGCTTGGAAATCCGCGCCTGCTCGGCAAATTCGATGAGGTTCTCGCGCCGTTTCTGCTGCTTGATTTCCGAGACCCGCGCCAGGAGCGTTTCCAGATCGCCATATTCGGTGATGAGCTGCGCGCCGGTCTTGAGGCCAATGCCCGGAACGCCGGGAACATTGTCAACGCTGTCGCCAGCCAGCGCCTGCACATCGACCACGCGATTTGGCTT
>JANMHO010000379.1:0-4098 GCA_031375195.1 Rhodobiaceae bacterium | reverse complement strand
GGTGGCTGCTTCCTGCAAGGCATGCCAAAATTCTGGCTCAAGCGAGAGCGACGTACGGTGACCGGCGATGGTGAGGGAGCGTTTGTGGTCCTTGACCATCAGTCTTCGCGTTTGTGATCTTCGAGCTGTTTGGTTTGCAGTTCCTGCTTGGCCTTGGTCAATTTCTTCTCTGATTTAGGTCGGCCAAAGGCGGCGCGATTTCTGGCGGCCTCGGCCTCTCTGTCAGCGCGCTCTTTACGTTTGCGGAATTGGTTCAGGTTTACGACGGTGGCCATCATCTTGGCTCCAGCATATCTTCCGGCCTGACAATAGCATCAAAATCAGCTGCAGGTACACCATCTTTTATGGCCTCTTCGCGCAAGGTGGTGCCGTTCTTGTGGGCGGCCTTGGCAATCCTGGCGGCGCGGTCGTAGCCGTATTTTGGGGCCAAGGCTGTCACCAGCATGAGCGAGCGATCAAGGGCCGCCTTGATGCTGTCTTCGCGGGCCGTGATGCCCGCCACACAATTGTCGGTGAAGCTGTTTGCGGCATCGGCCATGAGGCGGACCGATTGCAGGAAATTATAAGCCATGACTGGATTGAACACATTGAGTTCGAAATGGCCCTGGCTTCCCGCAAATGTAATGGCCGCGTGATTGCCAAAAACCTGTACGCACACCATGGTGAGGGCTTCGCACTGGGTGGGGTTTACCTTGCCTGGCATGATGGATGAGCCAGGTTCGTTTTCTGGAAGTGACAATTCACCCAGACCGGAACGCGGGCCTGAACCCAGAAACCGAATGTCGTTGGCGATTTTGAATAGCGAAGCAGCCACCGTGTTGATTGCGCCATGGGTCATCACCATCGCATCATGGGCGGCGAGGGCTTCGAACTTGTTGGGCGCTGTTGTAAATTTCATTTTTGTGATTGCGGCGATGCGCTCGGCCACGAGTTCAGCAAAACCTTTGGGCGCATTGAGGCCGGTGCCGACTGCAGTGCCGCCTTGCGCCAATTCCATCAGCATGGGCATGGTTTGCTCGATGCGCGCGATGCCGTTTTCAATCTGCTTTGCGTAGCCTGAAAATTCCTGCCCCAGCGTTATGGGTGTCGCGTCCTGCGTATGGGTACGGCCGATTTTGATAATGCGCTTCCAGCCCTGGGCCTTGTCGTTCAACGCATTGCGAAGTTTTTGCAGCGCGGGCAACAGCGCATGGTGAATTTCCTCGGCGCAGGCAATGTGCATGGCAGTGGGGTACGTGTCGTTGGATGACTGGCTCATGTTCACATGGTCATTGGGGTGAACAGGCTTTTTTGATCCCATTTCGCCGCCCAGCATTTCGATGGCGCGGTTCGAAATCACCTCATTGGCATTCATGTTGGACTGGGTGCCGGAGCCGGTCTGCCAGACAGCAAGCGGAAAATGATCATTGAGCTTTCCCTCAATCACTTCCTGCGCCGATTTGACAATGATGTCTCCAATCTTTGCGTCAAGCCCGCCAAGGGACATGTTGGCCTCGGCGGCGGCGCGCTTCACAATTCCCAAGGCGCGCACCACGGACGCGGGCTGCTTCTCCCAGCCGATTTTGAAATTGCCCAGCGAGCGTTCGGCCTGGGCGCCCCAATAGCGGGTGGCATCCACTTCGATGGGGCCAAAGCTATCGGTCTCGGTGCGGGTTTTCTTCATGGCTGCAATTCTATGAGTTGTTTTCACTTTGATATCATGGCTAGAAAGAAGAATGCAAAAAATTCCGCGTGGCGTCTGGGTGCTGGGATTTGTCAGCCTGTTTATGGATGTTTCCTCGGAAATGATCCATGCGCTGTTGCCAGTTTTTCTCGTGGGCACGTTAGGAGTGAGCGCCATTGTGCTGGGGATCATTGAGGGCGTCTCGGAGGCCACAGCGCTGATCGTCAAAATGGGCTCGGGGGTGCTGAGTGACCGGTTGGGAAACCGCAAGATTCTGGCGCTGATCGGTTATGGCATGGCGGCGGCTGTGAAACCGTTGTTTCCACTGGCCGAAGCTGCTTCAACGGTGTTTGTGGCGCGGATTGCCGACCGGATTGGCAAGGGCATTCGGGGTGCTCCCCGCGATGCTCTGGTGGCTGATATCACGCCGCCAGAACTTCGCGGCGCGGCTTTTGGATTGCGGCAATCACTGGATACCATAGGCGCATTTCTGGGGCCGCTGCTGGCCGTGGCGTTGATGATTATTTACGCCGATAACGTCCGAACGGTCCTCTGGTTTGCAACTGTTCCGGCAATAACGGCAGTGGTCATTCTGGCGATTGGCGTGAGTGAACCCAAGTCAGGTGTTTCCCCCCGCAAGCCTGGAATGAACCTGCTGACGGCAAAGCTGCTCGGGCGGGAATTCTGGTTTGTGGCGCTGGTTGGCTCGATGATGATGCTGGCGCGTTTTAGCGAAGCTTTTTTGCTAATCAAGGCCGCTGAAGTTGGATTGCCGGTGCGCTATATTCCGCTGGCGCTGGTGGTCATGAGCCTCGCTTATGCGCTCACGTCCTATCCTGTTGGTGCGCTTTCCGACCGGATTGGCAGAAGGGGTCTGCTGGCTGCCGGTCTTGCAGTGTTGCTTATTGCTGATTTCATGCTCGGATTTGGCACCACGATTGGTGCGGTGTTTGCCGGTGTTGCCCTTTGGGGGTTGCATATGGGGCTGACGCAAGGTTTGCTCTCGGCGATGGTTGCTGACACCGCTCCGACGGACATGCGTGGCACAGCTTTTGGTGTTTTCAGTTTGGTCAGCGGCGTGGTTGTTCTGATTGCCAGCGTGCTGGCTGGCTATCTCTGGGACACGCAAGGGTCGTGGGCTACTTTCATGGCGGGCGCGGCATTTACTGCCGTGGCCATGATGCTTTTCCCGTTTATCAGGACGGCCAAGAACTAAAGCTCATCTTTCCAGATCGGATTGCTCCAGGCGCGTTTGCCAGCGTGGTCGATGCAAACGACCCGGAACCATGGGCTTATTTTGTTTAGCAACCAGCCAGTTTCCAGTTTTTTCAAATCAAAGGTGGCATCGGTGATCGATTTCGCATTGCGCACAACCGAACGGGAATTGCCGCAGAGCACGGTGATATTGTCCACTGGCGAGCAACTGATGTTGATTTCGCTGCCAGCGATGGAAACATCGTGGATCAGGGGACCCTGACTTGAGTAGTAGTGACCAGCCTTGAGCGCGTTCAACAAGAGATCGGGATCAAGGCTGTCAGTTTTGACCTGCACCCAGCCGCCGAAATAGTCCGGTGACTTGAAGTGGGCGTCATCGGTGGCAAAGGCCGAGAGGCGGTGGCCTTTATTCAGCAATTGGTCCAGCAGATACCAGCCATCACCGCGGTCACTTTCAATAGCGCAGCCGTGGTTGTAAATTTCGACGGCGTGAGCGCAATCGATGGCGCGGCCATCTTCAATGGTGAGCTGCGACCAGGCCGGGTGGGCGATGCCGATGAAAGCACCAGCTTCATGGGCGCGGCGGCAGAGATTTTCCGCACTCTCCGTTTTTCCAGCGGGCGCAAAATCAAGCGGCAGGCCGGCGGCGACGATGTGCCAGAGTTCGCCAACGGAGGTGACAGGTGCGTGGATTTCAGAACCAATGATCGTGGTGAAATTGTTGGACCTGAGGGCGCGGGTATCGGCGATGGGCCAGTTGTAATGTCCGATGAAATGATCTGACAGCATCATGAAATCATAACCTGCGTTCTTGTAGGCATCGATAACCATGCCAGGGGCGAGAACGCCGTCCGAGAGGGTGGAGTGGGTATGAAGATTGCCGCGCCAGAAACGACCGGGTTGCGAAAAAGGGGAAATATTTGCCATCAAATGCTCATCTGCATGCCGAGCTCGACGACCCGGTCGGGTGGAATTCTGAAGAATTCTATGGCCCTAGCCGATTGATTTGTCAGCATGATGAAGATGCGTTGCTGCCAGAAAGGAAGCGCCGATTTTGCCGAGGTGCGGATCACGCGGCGGCCAAGGAAATAGGACGCTTGCTGGGGATCAATGGATAGCCCATGGGCTTCGCACGCGCGAAGGGCCGCCGGCACATCCGGCTGCTCCATGTAGCCAAATCTTGCCTCCACCAGCCAGG
Organism: Rhodobiaceae bacterium; assembly: GCA_031375195.1. GTDB lineage: Bacteria > Pseudomonadota > Alphaproteobacteria > Rhizobiales > Aestuariivirgaceae > Aestuariivirga. Next base: position 22 of record JANMHO010000379.1, on the reverse strand, counting down.
CGCCAAGCGGCAGGTGCTTTAC
>JANMHO010000358.1:0-1914 GCA_031375195.1 Rhodobiaceae bacterium | reverse complement strand
GTCACAGGCGCACCTCGCGGTAGGGTTGAATGAGGTGTGAAATCATCAGGGGCCGGTCTTCGGCCGGACCATCACCGCGCGTTGCGTACCAGTGCCCCAGGAGCAGAAGCACGGCTTCGCGCAAGGGCTCCGGAACGGTTGAGAATCCAATCGCCAGCAGAATTTCTATGCCGTTCACCGCGCGGCCAGGCTTCGCCCAGCTCAGCATTTTGATGCGCGAAGGCCTTGAAACCCGGTCTTCAAAATAGGAGCCGGGATCAAGCGTGACGCCCACATTGTCGACGCCGTAAATCCTCATTTCGGTCACGTCGAGAACGGGCGCCAGTGGAATCCTGACAATGCCATCATGGGGCCAATCATCGAGAAACAGCGACCAACCCTGCGGCATGAGGCCAAGCCCCGTCTCTGATTCAACGCTTTGCCTGGCGGTTTTAATCAGTGAGCTGATGTATGTGTCATCATCGGCGTGGCTCACCCGCAAATGCGCCTTGGCCTCGGCCAGGGTGACGGGCTCCGTGGTAGGCGGTGTAGTGAGAATGACGGGCATGGTTACCTCGGGGAAATCTGAAAACATCTCCCTCCCCCTTGTGGGGAGGGAAATCTGTTTAACTCACGCCAAACTTCATCAGCTTGATCGCTTCGAAATTCTGCACGCCGCCGCCGACGCGCTTTGTCGTGTAGAACAGCACATAGGGCTTGGAGGAATAGGGATCGCGCAAAATTCTCACGCCGACACGGTCGACCACCAGATAGCCTTGCCTGAAGTCGCCCAGCGCCAGCGCGAAGCTGTCGGTGGCGATATCGGCCATGTGCTCGGATTCGGTGATGGGGAAGTTCATCAGGCTGGCCTTGCCGTCCGCCGTGATGGCGGGCTGCCAGATGTAGTTGCCCTGGCCATCCTTGAATTTCCGGATGACGCCTTGCGTCTTGCGGTTCATCACCCAATGGGCGTTCTGGCGGAAGCCCGCCTTCAGCGCGTAGGCCAGATCAATGAGCTTGTCCGTGGGGTTTGAGGCGGCGAAGGCGCCGGCCACGCCGGTTGCGATGTAGCCGATGTTGCCCCAGGTCCAGCTGGCGTCGGCCACCTTGGCGTAGTCGGTGAAGCCCTTGGGCCGGTTCACGCCATTGCCGGTCACAAAGGCCTGGGACTCCTGCTCGGCGAAAACCGTCCGCACTTCCTGGGCGACCCACTGGTCGAGATTGACCACCGAGTCATCCAGCAGGCTCTGCGTCGCGGCAGGCATGGCATAGAGTTCCATGGTGGGAAACTGCAGTTCGGCCAACGTGGCGGACGCCGTTTCAGGCCGCGCCGCCGTCTCGCCAATCCAGCCGCTCGCCGCGCCCGTGATGGCGAAGGGTTTCTTGTAGACCGAGGCCGAGACCTGGCGCACATCGGAAATGGCGCGCATGGCCGAGGCATTGGACAGCAGCCGGCCAATCTCGGCCTCGGTTTCGGCGGGCACCAGATAGCCGCCATCAGGATTGGAGCCCACCGACATGCTTTTCGCCTCAATGTCGAAAAGCCCATGGGTTTCGCCTTTGCGCACATAGGCCTCGAAGGCGCGCTTATGCTCCGTCGGCTGATCTTTCTCGGGTCCGCCCAGCTGCGGGCGCTTCATTTTCAGCGTCAGGTCATCAAGCGCCTTGTTGATGCGCTCAACCTTGTCAGCGGTCACCACATCGGCCGCCATGCGTTTTTCGATTTGACCGAGGCGTTCGTCGTTGGCGTCCTTGAAGGCCTCGAAGGCATTGAGGAATTCTCCCATGCCGCCATCGCCCGCGATGATCTTGGTTTCCAGTCCGGTGTTCACGTCCATGTTGTTTCATTCTCCTTAAGCGTGTGTGGTTGGCCGTTGAAAAATTCGGGAGGCGGCTCTCAGCGCGTGAAGCTTGAGGCCGCTCACACGGGCCCCC
>JANMHO010000181.1:0-6652 GCA_031375195.1 Rhodobiaceae bacterium | reverse complement strand
GAGGCCCTTGTAAACAATGGTGCGGCTGGAAACCGAGACGGGATAATAGGTGCGTGCCTTGGCGCCCAGAACCTCGAGCACCCGGTTGGACACGACCTTGCGGCAGACGAAGAGCTTGCGCTCGAAATGGTTCTCATCACGGATGGTGGGGCCGCGCCCGATAAACACCTGGCGGTGGAAAGGCTCGGTGCCTTTGACCGAATAACCGAGGACGGATGAATCAACCGGCACATCGCGCCAGCCTAGGACCTTCAGGCCTTCTTCGCGCGTGGTTTCCCACCAGATGCGCTCAATGTCCTGCCGGTAAATCGTTTCGCGCGGCATGAAGAGATACGCAACACCATAGGATTGCGGGGCGGGGAGATCAAAGCCCAGACGCCTGGCTTCTTCGGAGAAAAAACCGTGCGGAATTTGGATCATGATGCCAGCGCCGTCGCCAGCCTTGGGATCGGCCCCCACCGCACCGCGATGCTCCAGGTTTTTGAGAATGCCCAAGCCGTCATCAATGGTGCGGTGGCTCTTGATGTTGTTGATGTTGACAATGAGGCCAATGCCGCACGCATCATGCTCGTTGCGGGGATCATACAGGCCGTTCGCCTCAGGCATTCCCTCAGGCGGCAAATGGCTTATCGTGCTCATCGCAATTGTCCTCCTCCGCGTCTCGTCTCTGCCTTGGAGCTTGATCTTGAGGAAGGGCCGCCAGGCGGCAACCAGAACCTTGTTTTCAGGATCAAACTCTAAAGGCGTTCTATCCGCCCGAGCCTACCCTTATTTACGTTTCTTGGTCTTGGGCTTGATCAGGCAAATGGCATCGGCGGCAATTTTTGCCGTCGCTTTCAGATTTGTTGTGGTCGTATTCCGGTTCATCCGGGTTCACAAGTCCAAAAATTCCATTATAAAGGACAGCGATACTGTCCTTTCCACAAAATGACAGAAGTTTGAGAATTGCGCAAGGAAAGATTCTTTTTGCCGCACAATACGCAATAAAATTTCGCGGTGGTATTTGAGGCCTCGACCTTTGTGATTCGAGAAGCTAGGGAAAGCTCATGAATTTTGCATCTGACAATGTTTACGGCGTTCATCCTCGAATTCTAACTGCCCTCAGCGAAGTAAACTCCGGAACGGCTCCCTCATATGCAGGCGATGACTATTCGAAAAAATCCGAGGAAGAGCTGTCCAGGGTTTTTGAAAAAGAAGTGCGGGCGTTTCTTGTCACCACAGGAACCGTGGCAAATGGTTTGTCGCTGTCCACAATCACGCCAGGTCATGGCGCCATTATTTGCCATGTGGAGGCCCATATCTCCTGGGATGAATGCAATTCCCCGGAGTTCTTTACTGGGGGTGCCAAAATTCTCGGCCTTGCAGGACCGGGAGGAAAACTCACACCCGTCATCATAAGGGAGAAACTCAAAGCCCTTGTCCGGAACACACATGACCCAAAACCCAAGGGCGTCTCGATCACCAACGCAAGCGAGCTCGGCACGGTTTACTCGCCAACTGAAATTCAGGCAATTTCAGACCTGATCCGTCCGCGCGGGATGAAACTTCACATGGATGGCGCACGTTTTGCCAACGCTGTCGCAGGACTGAATTGTTCACCCGCCGATTTGACCTGGAAATCCGGCGTGGATGTCATGTCGTTCGGGGCCACCAAGAATGGCGCGATGATGCTCGAAGCTGTGGTGTTCTTCGATTCAGGCCTTGCTGAGGAGTTCAGTCACCGCCGCATGCGGGCGGGGCAGTTGATATCCAAAGGCCGCTATTTGGGCGCTCAAATGCTGGCTTATTTGAAAGATGACCTGTGGCTGGAAAATGCCAGGATTGCCAATGGCCTGGCGCGGCAACTGGCTGACGGATTGCTGCAGCACACCAACATCAGAATTCCCGACCCCGTGCAGGCCAACGAGATTTTTGCCGTGCTGCCACGCAGCCTGTGCGCAAAGCTCATGGCTTCTGGCGCAAAATTCTACGACAGGCCCGATGACAGTCTCGCGGCAGATGAAATCATGATTCGCCTTGTCCTGTCTTTTGCAACACCTGCTGCAGACGTCAAAAAGTTCCTCGGATTGGTGAAGGAACTAAACGTTTAAGGGGCGCTTGCAATAAGCGCCCCTCTATTCAATCAGGCAGCTTTTTTCGCCTCGATAACCTTCTGTTCATTGCCGCTGCGAATGGCAATGGTGCGCGGCTTCAGGGCTTCTGGAATTTCGCGTTTCAGCGAAATATGCAGCAAACCGCTCGTCAGATCGGCTCCTGTCACCTCGACGTGATCAGCCAACTGGAAGCGCCGCTCAAAATTGCGGGCGGCGATGCCTTGGTGCAAATATTCGCTCTTAACCTCAGGTTTGTCGGACTTTTTGCCCGTAACCGTCAGGGCGTTGCCTTTGACTTCAAGGTTAACGTCGGCAGCAGAAAAGCCCGCAATTGCGATGGTAATCCGGTATTCATCGTCGCCGACGCGCTCGATATTATAAGGCGGATAGGCCGGAGCCTCAAAACTGGCCGCGTCGTCAAGCATTTGGGCCAAACGGTCAAAACCAATGCTGGACCTATAAAGTGGCGTAAAATCAAACATTTAACATTCTCCTTGAGCAATGCATTGAAGGCGGATCCACAATCGGCATCCGTCCACCCAGAGATAATTTGGGTTTTGCCAAATACAAGGGGCACCCCCTCGCGAAAATGAATTGAAAATGAATGACCTCTTCGGATTGCGTTCAAGTCCGGTGTTCTAGTTTGTGATCATCGATGGCCAAGAAGGCCGTCCCAACAAACGAAACGCGAAACCCTGGAGAAGAAAATGATTATCAAGTCCCTTATCGCCACCGCCGCAGTAGCCGCATCCCTCACCGTTCTGGCCCCGGTTGAAAAGGCCGAAGCAAAAGTTAACGTCGATATCAACCTCGGCCTCGGCGGCGGTTACTATCCTGACTATGGCTATGGCGGATACTATCCGGTGATCGACCCTGGCTTTGGCGGCGGCTACGGCGACGATTACGGCGGCATCAGCTGCCACAAGGGCAAGAAAATCGTAAGGTGGGCCGGTTTCCGCAATGTGCAACCAATTAATTGCAGCGCCCCTGTCTACAAGTACAAGGCCTGGAAATTCGGCAACCCATACCGTGTAAAGGTCAACATTCATGGCGACATTATCCAAGTGAGGCCATTGTACTAAGCTCATTGCCAAAACCCCGGAACGCCTATGCGGCGTTCCGGGTCTTTCCTGCCCAATATGAATGGCAGATGAACGGACCCTTCAGTTCCCCTTCAGCAAGATTCTGCCATGATGTTTTCCTATAAGGCCAAGGGGCCTCAATTTTGAGAAGGGCGGATATCATGATCAAGAAAATGCTGATTGTTGCTGGCCTGATGGCCGCATTCACGGCTTCAGCGCAGGTTGCCGAAGCCAAAGTCAACGTCACTATCGGTGTGGGTGGCTTTCCCGCCTATTGCGATTACCGATATGATCCCTATCACTGCGGTGGCTATGGCTACAGGCCACGTCACCAGCTTTACGACGACGATTTTGATGAACCTTTCATCCGCGACACTATTTCCTGCCGCGAAGCGCGCTGGATCGTGAGCGAGCGGGGTTACCGCAGGGTTTCCACCGTTGAATGCCGCGGCGCGTCCTACACTTTCCTGGCCCAAAGAAGGGGCAAAAACTATGAGATCAAGGTTCATTCCTATAGCGGCGACATTATTTCCATCCGCCGGGTCAGGTGAAGGAGCGTATGATGTTACAGCGCATTCTCGCAGTTGCGGCCCTTTCGGCCGCCATCAGCGCCTCACTTGCGCCAAGTTCCGCTGAAGCAGGCGAACGCTGGCGGCTGAAATTCTTTCTTCCCCAATTTTACTCCTATGAGGAAGATGACATTTACGCCTATGAGCCTGACTTCGAGGATGAGCGCTATTATGAGCCGGAATATATGAACCCGGACGATGAACCAGACTATGTAGCGCCAAAAAAGAAATCGAAGAAAAAAACTGCAACTGCCATTGCCCAACCTCCGGTCAAAAAGAAACTGGTTTCAGTCGAGAAAAAACCTGCCGCAACAACCGCTGCAGTAGCTGCGACAACACCCGCGACAGTAGCGGCAACGACAAAAATTTCGCCCGCAGGGATGAGTTGTGACAAGGCCGGGCAGATCATAACAGGCTATGGCTTCACCAGCGTAAAACCGCAAATTTGCACGGGTAAAGTCTATGCCTTTAATGCCACCCGCAGCGGAAAAAACTATCTGGTCAAACTCAGTGCCGCCAACGGCGAATTAACCGAAGTCAAAAAGATTCGATAAACAGTCGGAGTTGCTTGCCGTACCAAGGCCTCTGCTTTAGAGCAGGGGCTCATGGAACTTGTGTCAACCCCGGATAATCCGGCGCCGCCCGGCGCGCATTGCACGACCGTCATGACAGGTGACGGCATCAGCTTGCGCACCATGTCGGCACGGGTCGCAAATTCCAAAGGCACCGTCGTCGTTTTTGGTGGACGCGCTGACTTCATGGAGCGCTACTTCGAAACCATGCGCGATCTCATGGGCCGCGGCTACTGCGTGGCTTCACTTGATTTGCGTGGCCAGGGCGGCTCCCAGCGCATCACAACAAATCCGTTGCGCGGGCACATCAACCGCTTCGCGGAATATGACGAGGACGTAAGAAGCTTCATGACCCAGGTTGTGTTGCCCGATTGCCCGCCGCCATATTTTGCCTTGGCCCACTCCACCGGCGGGAACATTATCTTGCGCGCCATCCGCCAGCGCAACTGGTTCAAGAAAACCGTGATTGTTTCCCCGCTCATTGATCTCAATTACGGCGCGTGGCCAGTGCTTGCCGCGCGGTTTCTGACGCGGCTTTTCAGCCTAGTGGGATTGGGTTGGCTATTCCTGCCCGGACGGCCAAAAGGCCCCATGGGACGTAACGATTTTACGGGCAATCCCCTGAGCCTTGATCAGCGCCGCTGGAACCGCGACTGCGCGGTGCTTGAGGCCAATCCCAAGCTTGGCATAGGTGGCCCAACCTACAAATGGCTGCGGGCAGCACTCGATGCCATTGCTGTGTTGCGGCGCATGAAAAGAACAACAGCGCTGCGCTGCCCGGTCCTGATTGTCATGGCAGGCCAGGATAACATCGTCGACAACGATGCAACGCGCGGCTTTGCCCAGAGGGTGCCTGGTGTCTCACTCACCGTTATCCGTGAGGCAATGCACGAAATTCTCCTCGAAAGGGACGAAGTCCGGGCCCAGTTCTTTGCCGCCATGGATGCCTTTCTGGCCGACAGCACCTAGCTGGACTTTGACGCAATTCTGTAAATTGCCTTCCGCATGGAGCCATGCTATGGCCCCAGCAACCCCACCCAAACAAGAAAGTTCCGGCGCCTCATGAATTTGCGCAACATTGCGATTATTGCCCACGTTGACCACGGCAAGACCACCATGATCGACCGTCTCCTGTCCCAATCGGGATCCTTCCGCGAGAACCAGAAAGTGGCCGAACGCGCCATGGATTCAAATGACCTGGAGCGTGAGCGTGGCATTACGATTCTGGCCAAGGTCACTTCGCTGCAATGGAAAGACACCCGCATCAACATCGTCGATACGCCGGGACACGCTGATTTCGGTGGTGAAGTTGAGCGCATTCTCAACATGGTGGACGGCGCCGTGCTGCTGGTGGATGCCGCCGAAGGCCCCATGCCGCAAACCAAGTTTGTGCTGCAAAAGGCCCTGAAAATAGGACTCCGCCCCATCGTTTGCATCAACAAGATTGACCGCCCCGACGAGCGCCACACGGAAGTGGTGAACGAGGTGTTTGACCTGTTTGCGGCCCTTGAAGCAAGCGAAGAACAGCTCGACTTTCCGATCATCTATGGCTCGGCCAAACATGGCTGGATGTCGAAGACGCCCGCGAAGTCTGAAGATACGATGGCACCCCTGTTTGATCTCATCGTGTCCCATTTCAATCCGCCCGTCATCGAGGAAGGTCCCTTCCGCATGCTGGTAACGACAATTGAGGCCAATCCGTTTTTGGGCCGCGTGCTGACAGGCCGCGTGCGTTCAGGTTCCGTCAAGGCCAATCAGGCCGTTCGTGCGCTGGGACAAGATGGCAAGGTTGTCGAGCAGGGCCGCATTTCAAAAGTTCTGGCCTTCCGTGGCCTTGAACGTGTGCCGGTTGACGAATGTTTTGCGGGTGACATCGTGGCAATCTCCGGTCTCACCACATCCACCGTGGCAGACACGATCTGCGATCCCTCAGTAAATGAGCCCATCGCCGCCCAACCGATCGATCCGCCAACCCTGACCATGACGTTTCGTATCAATGACGGCCCGCTTGCCGGCAAGGAAGGTGACAAGGTGCAAAGCCGCGTCATCCGTGAACGCCTGCTGCGCGAAGCCGAAGGCAATGTGGCCTTGAAGGTCACCGCCTCTGAAAATGAAACCGATGCTTTCGAAGTGGCAGGACGTGGCGAATTGCAGCTCGGAATCCTGATTGAAACCATGCGGCGCGAAGGCTTTGAGCTGACCGTAGGCCGCCCCCGCGTAGTGTTCCGCACCAATGAGGCGACTGGCGAAAGACTGGAGCCTATTGAAGAGGTCATCGTTGACGTCGATGAGGCCTATTCCGGCATTGTGGTGCAGAAACTCTCCGAGCGGCGCGC
>JANMHO010000320.1:0-5738 GCA_031375195.1 Rhodobiaceae bacterium | reverse complement strand
GTGATCCTCGGCACCATCGCGCTCCGCAACCCCGAAATTGTGCGCGATGCCTGCAAGGAGTTTCCCGGGCAGATTGTGGTGGGCATCGATGCCAAGTCTGGCCTTGTGGCGGTTGAAGGCTGGGGCGAAAGCTCAACCCTGACGGCAATTGAATTGGCCAGGCGCTTTGAGGACGCGGGCGTTTCCGCCATTATTTTCACCGACATCGACCGCGACGGCATTCTCAAGGGCATCAATTTCGCGAAGACCCTGGAACTGGCCAACGCCATCAATATTCCAGTGATTGCTTCCGGCGGTTTGGCCTCCATTGCTGACATTGAGCGGCTGCTCCAACCCGATTGCGCCATTCTGGAAGGGGCCATTTCCGGCCGCGCCATTTACGATGGCAGGCTTGATCCGGCTGAAGCGCTCAAACTCATTCGCGAGGCCGCGTGATGCTGAAGGCCCGCATTATTCCCTGCCTTGACGTGAAGGACGGCCGCGTGGTGAAGGGCGTGAACTTCGTTGATCTCCGCGACGCGGGCGATCCGGTCGCGGCCGCCAAGGCCTACGACGCGGCAGGCGCCGATGAATTGTGTTTCCTCGACATCACCGCCACCCACGAAAATCGCGGCGCCATGCTGGATGTTGTCAGAAGGACGGCGGCCGAATGCTTCATGCCATTGACCGTTGGCGGAGGTGTCAGAACCCTCGACGATATTCGCCAGCTTCTGCTGGCGGGAGCTGACAAGGTTTCGATCAATTCGGCGGCCGTCAGCAATCGCCAGTTCGTGCGCGAAGCCGCGCGGAAGTTTGGCAGCCAGTGCGTTGTCGTGGCCATCGATGCCAAGGAAGCCTCGCCGGGTCGCTTTGAGATATTCACCCACGGCGGCAGAAACCCGACCGGCATTGAAGCCGTAAGTTTTGCCGAGGAAGTCGTAAGTCTCGGCGCTGGTGAAATCCTGCTGACCTCGATGGACAGGGATGGCACCGGCAAAGGCTTCAATATCCCACTTACCCGTGCCATTGCCGATGCCGTACCGGTTCCAGTGATTGCGTCTGGCGGCGTCGGAAATCTGGACCATCTCGTGGAAGGCATCAGGGATGGCCACGCGACGGCGGTTCTCGCCGCATCAATCTTTCACTTCGGCACCTACACGATAGCGCAGGCAAAAACCCACATGGCAGAGCATGGCATTCCCATGCGGTTGAATTAGGGAACCCCCATGCCACACAAACTGGAAACTTTGGCCACTCTCGCCGACGCCATCGCCAGGCGCCGCGCCGAAAACTCTGACCAGTCCTACACGGCGAAACTGCTGTCGCAAGGCCTGGAAAAATGCGCCAAGAAATTTGGCGAAGAAGCCGTGGAACTGGCGCTTGCGGCCATGGGCCAGGACAAAGCCCATGTCGCAGCCGAAGCTGCCGATGTTCTCTATCATTTTCTGGTTTTGCTGGAAGCAGCCAACGTGCCGTTGAGCGCTGTGATGGATGAATTGAAAGCCCGCGAAGGCACGGGCGGCATCGCCGAAAAAGCCGCGCGCGGGAAAACCTCCTAATGGAAGCGTTTGCCAGGGAAGTCTCGCCGTTCCGCCGCTTTGACCGGGATGAATGGGCCAGGCTCCGTGCCGACACGGCCATGACCCTGACCCAGACGGACCTCGATGAGCTTCGCGGCCTGAATGACCGGGTCGACCTGCTGGAGGTGGAGATGATCTATCTCCCGCTTTCGCGCCTGCTCAATCTCTATGTGGCCGCCACGCAAAAGCTTTTCCGCGCCACCAATAGCTTCCTTCATATCGAGGATCGCAAGGTTCCCTATGTGATCGGCATTGCAGGCAGCGTGGCGGTGGGCAAAAGCACAACGGCCCGCATCTTGCGCAGGTTGCTGTCACGCTGGCCCCATCACCCGAAGGTTGATCTCGTGACAACCGATGGCTTCCTGCTGCCCAATGCCGTGCTGGAGCGTGATGGCTTGATGGCGCGTAAAGGTTTCCCGGAGAGCTTTGATCTGCAGTCGATCCTGCGCTTCATGTCCGACATCAAGGCTGGCACGCCAAATGTGAAAGCCCCGGTCTACTCGCATCTCTCCTATGACATTTTGCCCGGCGAGTTTGTGACGATTGACCAGCCCGATATCCTGATTGTTGAAGGCATCAATGTCTTGCAGACGGGCCGCCCGCCGAAAGACGGGCGCGGCATTCCAAATGTCTCAGACTTTTTCGATTTTTCGATCTATATTGACGCCGAAATTGCCGATTTAAGCGCGTGGTATGTGGATCGCTTCTTTTCACTCCGCGATGGCGCCTTCAGGAATCCCAAATCCTACTTCCACCGCTACGCGTCCTATTCAGACAGGGAAGCCCGCGAGACAGCGACACGGATATGGGAGGCCATCAATCTGGTGAACCTGCGCGAGAATGTTCTGCCAACCAGACCCCGCGCCGACCTCGTCTTGCGCAAGGGGATGGACCATGCCGTGCGGAGTGTGTTTTTGAGAAAGCTGTAAGCTGCGTTCACTCGGCCCTCGCAGCACCCTCAAGCCGCCGTGCCGCCAACCGTTATCCGGTCAATCCTCAGGCTTGGCTGCCCAACGCCCACCGGCACACCCTGGCCCTGCTTGCCGCAGGTGCCGATGCCCGGATCAAGCTCCATGTCATTGCCCACCATCGAAATGCGGGTCAGCGCGTCCTTGCCGGAGCCGATGATGGTGGCCCCCCTCACCGGCGTCGTGATCTTGCCATCTTCGATCAGGTAGGCCTCGGTGCAGGAGAAAACGAATTTGCCCGAGGTGATATCAACCTGCCCGCCGCCGAAGGACTTGGCGAACAGGCCTTTCTTGATGGAACCCAGAATTTCATCCGGATGCTTGTCCCCCGAGAGCATATAGGTGTTGGTCATGCGCGGCATGGGCGCGTGGGCATAGGACTGCCGCCTGCCATTGCCCGTGGGCTTGGCGCCCATCAGCCGCGCATTGAGCCGGTCCTGCATGAAGCCCACCAGAACGCCGTCCTCGATAAGGGTCGTGCAATTTGATGGCGTTCCCTCGTCATCAATCGAAACCGACCCCCGGCGATCCGGCAGCGTTCCATCATCCACAACGGTTATTCCCTTGGCCGCGATGCGCTGGCCCATCAGCCCGGCGAAGGCGGACGTACCCTTGCGGTTGAAATCGCCTTCCAGTCCATGGCCAATGGCCTCGTGCAATAAAATTCCGGGCCAGCCGGGACCGAGCAGAACATCGACCTCGCCAGCAGGCGCTGGCTTGGCATCCAATGACACCAGACTCTGGCGATAGGCCTCCCGGGCCGCATCCTGCCACAATTCATCGGTGAGATAGCTCATGGGATCGCCACGGCCACCCAGCCCATGACTGCCTTGGCCCTGAATGCCGCCCCGCTCGGCCACAATGGAAACCCCAAAGCGCACCAGCGGGCGGATATCCCGGTAAATCTGCCCGTCGCCCCGGATGATTTCAACCGATTGCCAATCGCTGGCAAGCGACACGGAAACCTGGGCCACTTCCGGACCCAGCCTGCGCGCGAATGCATCAACCTTTTTGAGCAGGCTGACTTTCTCGGCAAAGCCAATAGCTTCAACCGGATTGTGGGCCGAATACAATTTTTGGTTGGTGCGCTCCGGTGCGGCGGCGATTTGACCGCTGCCCGTCCTGGTCATTGTCTTGCAAAGGGTTGCCGCGCGCAAAACCGCTGCCTTGGATATTTCGGTGGAATGCGCATAGGCCGCTGTTTCACCGGAAACACTGCGCAACCCAAACCCCTGCGTTTCATCAAAGCTGGCGGACTTCAGCTTGCCATCATCAAAAGAAAACCCTTGAGTCTCGCGCTTTTCAACAAACAGTTCGCCGTCATCAGCCCCATGCAAGGCATCAGCCACGAGAGCCGCCGCTTGGACCTGGGTTGTGTCTGAATGGTCAAAAAGCGAAAGCGCCATGGGCAATTCCTATTGTTCGTTGAGCTGGTCCAGTGCGGCCGAAAATCCTTCAAGCGAGATTTTCATCGGCATGCCAAGGCCCGGCGCTTCGTAGATGATGAAGTTGGCGGCGCCGCCCTTTTTCAGTTTTTCAAGGGTTGGCGGCGAAGCTTCGGCAAAGGCCTCGCAAATTTGCGGGCGGCAGCGCGTGAAGGGAACACGGCCCACGGCTTCGCCATCAATCTCCAGGGCAACACCCGTCGGCAGGTAAACGCCAATCGGCACCATGACCCGCATCATCGTGACATCTTTTTCATTCTGCTTGGCTTTGACAATGATGAGCGACAGCGCAACCTTCGTGTTCTTTTCATTGCGGGTCACTTGCACCATGCCGCACTGCTTTTTGCCAGCGGGATCAGCGCTTCCGTCAGCCGCCTGGGCCGCGCCGCATTGAAGTTGCCAGGCGCCATGGGTGCCGATAACTTCGCTCGGCGGCGGTGCGCCTGCTGCAGCTTGTCCCTGATTGACCCGGGGGCCAAAGGATTTCTTGGCCGCCGCCGGATTATCCTGCGCCAAAACCGGAAGAGGCCAAATCAGGCACAACAGGGCCACAGCCGCAAATTTGCAAACAGAACGAGTGATTCTCACGGGAAACGCACCTTTCGAATGGAAGCGCCGCTAATAGCGCTGTGTTGTGGTTAAAACAATAACGAATTGGGAAAAATTGATATTGGCCTTATGCTGCCTTTCGTGGATAAATAAGGCGGAATTTCGAAGCTGGCGCGGGCAAGATTACAATGACGTTATGCCGCGCCCGCTTTAGTTGCGATGAATGGGCGAATGTGGTTCACATCTGCTTGAATTACCTAAGGAGAGGGCGGACGATGAAAATCGCAAACAAGCTTATGGCTTTGATGGCAGGTCTTGTCGTGCTTCTCGCGTCAGCCAGTGCCTGGGCAGCAATGGGACAGCCCGAACCCTGGCAAATGAGCCTGCAGGATGCCGCCACGCCGATTGCCGAATTCATTGCCTGGCTGCATAATTTTCTGCTGTGGATCATCACGGCGATTACTGCCTTCGTGCTCGGCCTGATGCTCTATATTTTTGTGAGGTTCAACGCCAGGGCAAACCCGGTGCCTTCGAAAAATACCCACAATACTTTGCTGGAAGTGGCATGGACCGTCATTCCAATCCTGATTCTCGTGGTGATCGCCGTTCCGTCGCTGCGCCTGCTGTATTTGCAGCGCGATATTCCGGTGGCTGACATGACCATGAAAATCATCGGCAATCCAAGCTGGAATTGGACCTATGAATACCCGGATTTGGGCCTCAATGAGGATGGATCGGCCAAGGTGACTTTCACCTCCTATCTGAAATCCCGTGAAGAAGCCGCCAGGGACAATGTGCCTTACCTGCTGGCAACCGACGTGCCCGTGGTGGTGCCGGTGAACAAGACCGTCAAATTGATTGTGACATCCGATCCCGAAGGCATCATCCACGCCTGGACGATCCCTTCCTTTGGCATGAAGATTGACGCCATCCCCGGCCGCCTGAACGAAGACTGGTTCAAAGCCACCAAGGAAGGTGTATATTACGGCCAATGCTCCGAGCTTTGCGGCAAGGATCACGCCTTCATGCCAATCGAGGTTCATGTCGTTCCGCAAGCCGACTTTGATGCCTGGGCCGAAAAGGCGAAAACCGCCAGCATCGAGGAAGCCAGGGATTTTCTATATGCCATGCTGAAGGCCAACGGCCAGCTGGCGCGAAACTGAGTTCATTGAGAGGCTAAAGAACATGTCATACGCAACCGCCGCTCACGATCATCA
>JANMHO010000297.1:0-5114 GCA_031375195.1 Rhodobiaceae bacterium | reverse complement strand
ACATAACAAAACTTTTGCCGGGTTCGTCACGGGGTCGATGGCGCTTTCCATTATCTGCGGAAATGTGCTGGTGGCGCTGGTGGCATTCCGCTTTGCTCACACGCTCAATGTCTTTACCGGGTTTGCCGGATTGATCCTGGGGCTTATCGCCGTGCTGGTTGATACGCGCACGGGTGGCAAGTGGTATCTGTCGGGTGGTTTGTTGGTGTTGTTCGGGCTGATCACTGCCGTCAACGTCTCTTGAGAGGCCTGTAAAATATGCAGATCGCGGTTCTTGCCGAAGGCAAGTCGGGGGAACGCCGGGTTTCGGCGTCGCCAGATACAGTAAAGGCTTATGTCAAAAAAGGTTTGAAGGTGGCGGTACAGGCTGGCGCTGGTGCAGGGGCCCATATCGCCGATGATGCCTTTGCGGCGGCGGGAGCCAGCATTCTCAAGACCGAGGCCGGCCTGAAAACGGCTGATGTTGTTCTGTCGGTGCGCAGGCCCTCGGACGCTGTTCTGAAGAGCCTGAAAAAAGGCGCCGTGGTGGCAGCGGGGCTTGATCCCTACGGCGACCGCAAAGCGCTGGAAGCCATGGCCAAATCCGGCCTCACGCTTTTTGCCATGGAACTGATGCCGCGCATCACCCGGGCGCAATCCATGGATATCCTTTCATCACAATCAAATCTCGCTGGCTACAAGGCGGTGATTGACGCGGCCGCCCATTATGGCCGCGCCTTTCCGATGATGATGACGGCGGCGGGCACTGTGCCGCCAGCCAAGGTTTTTGTGATGGGTGTAGGTGTGGCAGGTTTGCAGGCTATTGCAACCGCGCGGCGCCTGGGCGCCATCGTATCTGCCACCGACGTTCGCAAAGCCACCGAGGAACAGGTGAAAAGCCTGGGCGCCAAATTTGTGTTCGCCGATGTGGCCGATGCGGCAACGGCTGGCGGCTATGCCAAGGAGCTTTCGGCTGAAGACAAGGCCAAGCAGGCCGCACTTGTGGCCGAACATATCAAGGGCCAGGATATTGTGATCACCACGGCCCTCATCCCCGGCAGGCCAGCGCCGGTGCTGGTCACCAGGGACATGGTTGAGAGCATGAAATCCGGCTCGGTGATTGTTGATTTGGCGGTTGAGCGCGGTGGCAATTGCCCATTGTCGAAATCTGACCAGATTGTTGAGCACAAGGGCGTGTCGATTATTGGCACGGTGAATTTGGCAGGCAAGCTGGCCGGCAATGCTTCGCCACTGTTTGCAAAAAACCTCGCCAATTTTCTTGACCTGATGATCGCCGCCGATGGCGCGCTCAAGATTGATTATGAAGACGAGATCATCAAGGGCACGCTGATCGCCCGCGATGGAAAACTGGTTCATCCGATGTATAGGGCCGCATAATATGGAACATGTTGTTGACCCCTTCGTTTCGTTGTTTGGCATCTTCGTGCTGGCAGTTTTCGTGGGCTACTATGTTGTGTGGAACGTAACGCCCGCGCTGCACACGCCTCTGATGTCGGTCACCAACGCCATCTCATCGGTGATTGTGGTGGGCGCATTGCTCGCTGTGGGGGCAGGGGCGATTGCTTCGGGATCAACGCTTGCGATGATCTTTGGGTTTCTGGCGCTCATCCTCGCTAGCGTGAATATTTTTGGCGGCTTCCTCGTCACCAGCCGCATGCTGGCCATGTATAAGAAGAAGGGCAAATAAATGTCGGCCAGCTTAGCTGCTCTGCTTTATCTCGTGGCCGGCGCCATGTTCATCATGGCGCTCCGCGGGCTTTCAAATCCTGAAAGCGCGCGGGCTGGAAATACCGATGGCATGGCGGGCATGACCATTGCGGTGCTCACTACGCTGGCCGTTGCGGCGCCCTCCAATCCCATGGTGTGGTTGCTGATCATCGCAGGCATCGCCATCGGCGGCGCAATCGGCGCGTTCGCTGCAAAGCGCATTGCCATGACAGCGATGCCGCAACTCGTGGCGGCGTTTCATTCGCTGGTGGGATTGGCCGCCGTATTTGTGGCGGCTGCCGCCTATTATGCGCCCGATGCCTTTGGCATCGCAACCGACGGTGAAATCCATGGCCAGAGCCTCATTGAAATGGGGCTTGGTGCGGCCATCGGCGCGATCACTTTCACCGGTTCCATCATCGCGTTTCTGAAGCTCGATGGCCGCATGAGCGGCGCGCCCATCATGCTGCCATTCCGGCATGCGATCAATACCGCGCTCGGCCTGGCATTGGTGTTCTTCATTGGAGAGTTTTTCTTCCTGCAAAATGACATCAGCTTCTGGATGATCGTGTTCATCAGCTTCGCGCTTGGCTTCCTGCTCATCATTCCCATTGGCGGCGCTGACATGCCGGTGGTTGTTTCGATGCTCAATTCCTATTCGGGCTGGGCCGCCGCTGGCATCGGCTTCACGCTGGCCAACACAGCGCTCATCATCACCGGCGCGCTGGTGGGTTCGTCAGGCGCCATCCTCTCCTACATCATGTGCAAGGGAATGAACCGCTCTTTCATCTCAGTTATTCTCGGTGGCTTTGGCGGCGAAGTCGCCGGTCCCGCAGGCACGAAAGAAACGCGGCCTGTGAAGCAGGGCTCGGCTGATGACGCCGCCTTCATCATGAAGAATGCGGGCTCCGTTATCATCGTTCCGGGCTACGGCATGGCCGTGGCGCAAGCCCAGCACGCGCTTCGCGAACTTGCCGATCACCTTAAAAAATCCGGCGTCACGGTGAAATACGCCATTCATCCGGTCGCTGGCCGGATGCCGGGCCACATGAACGTGCTGCTGGCCGAAGCCAACGTGCCTTACGATGAAGTGTTCGAGCTTGAAGACATCAATTCCGAGTTCGCGCAAGCGGACGTGGCCTTCGTGATCGGCGCCAATGACGTGACCAATCCTTCCGCCAAGGACGATCCGGCTTCCCCCATCTACGGCATGCCGGTTCTGGAAGTGTGGAAGGCCAACACCGTGATGTTCATCAAGCGTGGCATGGCGAGCGGCTATGCGGGCGTGGACAATTCCCTGTTCTGGCGCGACAACACCATGATGCTGTTCGGCGATGCGAAGAAAATGACAGAGCAGATCGTTAAATCGATGTGAGATACCACATTTTTGGGATTCGTTGACGGCGTTGCCGCATACGGCATAAGATTTCTGCCAATTCGGAAAAATGTGAAGGGCAGTCAATGACATTGGCAATCGGACTCAACAGCGGTTCGTCATTTGATGGCATTGATGTTGTGCTCATTGACATTCCAACAGCAGCAGACGGATTGCCCGGCAAGCCAAAGTTTATTCTCAGCAAGAGCTACGATTGGCCGAAAGCGGTTGCCGAAATTGTGTTGCGGGCCTTCGAAAATGACGTTTCGCTGTTTGAGTTTTGCCGCCTGAACTATCTTGCAGGTGCGGTTTATGCGGAGTCGGCCCGGTCATTCATGCGCGAGGCGGGTGTGAAGCCGGGCGAAGTTGAGGTTATCGGCTTTGACGGCCAGACAATTTACCAGGAGCCACCCATTCACGCCCGGCTGCGCAATTATGATGTGAGCGAGGATTTGGTTGCGCGGTGGCTGGACGGCCCCTATGGCTGCGGATTGCAAATAGGTGAACCTGCCATTGTTGCGGAAGCCTGCGAAACACCCACGGTTACCCAGTTCCGGCCCATGGACCACGCACTGGGAGGAACCGGAGCACCGCTCATGCAATACCTCGACTTTGTCGCATTCCGCGATATCGGCCCCATCCTCACGCTTAACATAGGCGGCATTGCAAACTGCCAATTGGCGCATGCTGACCGCAGCCAAATGATGGCGTTCGATACGGGTCCGGGCAACGTCATGATGGACCATGTAATGCGCGCTCGCTTGAATCTGCCTTACGACAAAAATGGAGAAGTGGCGCGCGGTGGCCGCGTCGACGAGGAGATGCTGTCTGAGCTCAAGGCCCATGACTATTTCAAGAGGCCCATTCCCCGCAGCGCATGGAGGCTTGATTTCGGCTCAAGCTACGCAGACGGGATGATGGCCAAATACGGAAAGCTTTCGAATTCCGACATGATGGCAACGGTTACGGAATTTTCCGCCTATGCCATCACCCAGTCGATCATCGACAACGTCAAGCGCCTCGCGGAAATCAGCGTGATCATGGCGAGCGGCGGCGGAACGCGAAACACCTTCCTGATGGAGCGCTTGGCAACCTATATCCCTGCGGGCTTGCGCCTTACGCTGTCAGATGAGTTTGGAATTCCGGCGCATTTCAAGGAAGCCATCAAGTTTGGCGTGCTTGCACATGCAACAATAAATGGTTTTGCCAACAATATTCCGGCTGCATCGGGAGCAACGCGGTTTGGCATCCTTGGCAAACTTGTTCAGCCACCCCGATTGGCCAAAGGAATATGACGATTTGCGGGCTGCGCTTTGTGCTGGCAAAATACCTCACTCGTCCCTCGTCGTTTGTAATTTTTCAAATCCCCGCCTTCGGTAAAAAGGGAAATTCCCTTCCGTGGTGGTGGTTTTCACAATGTCAAACAGCGGGGTGAAAAAGCTTTCACCGGAAGCCCTTGGAAGCTGGAGGAACGTTACGCCCCAAACCGCCAAGCGCCACATCCCCCGATTGAGATCACTGTCATGATCAGAACCCCTTTTCGGGACGGACGAAGCGAAGATAGGCACGCTGCCGAGGCTTGTCAAGGATTAAAATCACATATTGGGATTATTTAATTTTGGCGCTCATGTGTTGTGTTGGCGGCTGTCAGTTCAATTGCCAGATACTGAAATTGAGAAAAGCCGCAAAGCTCACCCACGCCAAATATGGCAGGAGCAACAGGCCGGCGGTGCGTGAATGCGCGAAAAAGGCATGGATGGTGAGCGCCAGCGCGAGCCACAGCGCAAGAATATCAATCAGTGCCAAGGCGGGCGATTGCGCACCGAAAAACAAAAACGACCAGAGGCTATTGAGCGCCAATTGAATGAAAAACAGGATCAGCGCAGTTCGTGTCGTTTCAGGCTTTAGCCAAACAAGCCAGGCGGCGACAGCCATCATCACATAAAGTGTCGTCCACACGGGGCCGAACACCCATGAGGGCGGATTCCATTCAGGCTTGCTGAGGGTGGGATACCACGCGATGACCGACGGG
>JANMHO010000266.1:0-11056 GCA_031375195.1 Rhodobiaceae bacterium | reverse complement strand
TCTGGCGGCAACCAGCAAAAAGTCGCTTTGGCCAAATGGCTTACGCATCTGCCAAAAGTGCTTATCCTCTCGGAGCCAACGCGCGGCATGGATGTGGGGGCAAAGGAAGACGTGATCCGCATTGTCAAGGACTTGCGCGACAAGGGCGTTGCCATCCTTGTCCTCTCGACGGAACCGGAGACAATCCTGACGCTCGCTGACCGCGTGAGCGTGTTGCGCAAGGGCACCGTTGCGAAAGAATTCAGCAATGGGACAATTCACAAGGCCGATCTTCTGGCGGCGGCATAGGGGGCATAAAAATGGACGCGACGCAAGCTCAACACTCGAGCCGCCTCAGGGCCTTTCTCACTGATCAGCTCCGTAACATTGCGCCCGTATTCACCCTGCTTGCGCTAATTACCTTTTTTTCACTCGCAAGCCCCTCATTTTTCACCACCGTGAATTTCATGAATATTTTCTCGCAGATATCCATCACGGCGATTATTGCCGTGGGCCTCACCTATGTAATTCTCACAGCCGAAATCGATTTATCGGTCGCGGCCGTGGCCAACGCCGTCGGCATCACGATTGCCTATTTCACCATTCAACCCGACTATGTGAATATTGCCAACCTGCCGTTGCCCGGCATAGTGGCCATTGTGCTGACACTTCTCACGGCGTTGGCTTTCGGCCTGATCACGGCCTTTGGCGTAACGTGGATTGGAATTCCGTCCTTCATCATGACACTTGCCATCATGCAGATTGCCAATGGCGTGTCCGCGCTGCTGGTTCGCGGCCAGATCGCTTACTCCTATCCAGATTTTGTAACCATGCTCGGCTCGGGTTCCATCTTCGGCATCCGCTGGACGATTATTGTGGCAATCCTGTTTTTGGGCATTGGTCATCTCGTTCTTAATTATACCCGTTTTGGCCGTTACATTTACATGACCGGCGGCAACCGTGAGGCAGCGGAGTATTCCGGCGTGAATGTGAAGCTTATAATCGGGTCGGTTATGGTGATCTCAGCAGTGTGTTCTGGCATCGCGGGCATGCTGGCGGTTGCGTATTTCGGTTCGGCCCAGCAAAACCAGTTTGATAGTTATTTGCTTGATGCCATTGCGGCCGTGGTGGTTGGCGGCACGAGTCTTTTCGGCGGACGCGGCGGCATCGGCAATACCATCATCGGGCTGCTGGTGCTTGGTGTTCTCAACAATGGGCTCGACCACATTCAGATCGACAGCTTCCTCAAGATATTGATCCGCGGCCTTATCCTGCTGTCAGCTCTCATTATCAACGTCTATGCACAGAAGCTCAAGGAAGCGAGCTGACAGCGCTCGGAGGATTGTATCATGGCAAGGCGCATTGTTTTCACGGGTGGTTCCGGCAAAGCGGGAAAGCATGTTGTGCCCTGGCTTAAGGCCAAGGGCTATGAAATTCTCAATCTCGATTTGAAGCCGCTGGATTGTCCAGATGTCAATACACTCTACACCGATGTGACCGACAGCGGCCAGGTTTTTAATGCGCTCTCGGCGCATTTCAGCTTTGATGGCTATGCCACCGGCAAAGGCCCGGCCAAAGTTGATGCAGTTGTGCATTTTGCAGCCATCCCGCGAATCCAGCTGCAGCCCGACAATCTGACCTTCACCGCCAACGTGACAAGCACCTATAATGTTATCGAAGCTGCCGTCAAACTTGGCATCCGCAAAATCATCATCGCTTCAAGCGAGACGACCTATGGCGTGTGCTTTGCGGAAGGAGACAAGGACTTCCATCATTTCCCGCTTGAGGAAGATTATGACACTGATCCTATGGATAGTTACGGCCTGTCCAAAGTCGTCAACGAGAAAACCGCCCGCGCCTTTGCGATGCGTTACGGTGCAGACATTTATGCGCTCCGCATCGGCAATGTGATCGAGCCCCACGAGTATGACCGCTTTCCGGC
This sequence comes from Rhodobiaceae bacterium, assembly GCA_031375195.1. Classification (GTDB taxonomy): domain Bacteria; phylum Pseudomonadota; class Alphaproteobacteria; order Rhizobiales; family Aestuariivirgaceae; genus Aestuariivirga. Next base: position 9,135 of record JANMHO010000266.1, on the reverse strand, counting down.
CTTCATGGCCGACCCGCCTTCGCGCAAAAGAAATGCCTGGAGCTATATCGATGCGCGCGATCTCGGCCAGATTGTCCATCTCTGCATCGAGAAGGACGGACTTGGATTTGAAGTGTTCAACGCCGTGAATGACACAATCACCGCCCGCGGACCCACGGCAGATTTTCTAGCCCGCTGGTGCCCCGGCACACTTGTCCGGCGGCCCCTCAAAGGTGATGAAGCGCCCTTGTCCAATCGAAAGGCGCGTGATGTGTTAGGTTTTGTCGAAGAGCACAACTGGCGGAAATACGCGCCAGAAATTTAATTCCCCCTGCTCCGGGAACAGCGCCTTTAAGCCTTGCGGTGAAGCCTCAGCAGTGCCGCGCTCGGTGATGAGTCCGGTAATCAGGCGCGCAGGTGTCACATCAAATGCCGGGTTTGCTGCCGGACTGCCTTCCGGCGAAATGCGAACCCTGGTTATTTTTCCATCGGCGGCGAGGCCTTGCACAAAGGAAACTTCAGCAGAGTGGCGTTCCTCGATTGGAATTTCCCTTATGCCATCACGGATTGTCCAATCAATTGTTGGAGATGGCAGCGCCACATAGAACGGAACATTGTTATCTTTTGCGGCCAAAGCCTTGAGATATGTGCCGATCTTGTTGCATACATCACCGTCGGCCGTGGTGCGATCGGTGCCCACTATCACCATGTCAACTTCGCCATGCTGCATCAGGTGGCCACCCGCATTGTCGACTATCAGGGTGTGGGGAACGCCGTGGCCGTTGAGCTCCCATGCCGTGAGTTGCGCGCCCTGATTGCGTGGCCGGGTTTCGTCAACAAAGACATGGACAGGTATGCCGTGTTCGGCAGCCAGGTATATAGGCGCGGTTGCCGTTCCGTAGTCGACGGTGGCCAGCCAACCCGCATTGCAATGGGTGAGGATGTTGACGGGCGCGCCGGGTTTTTTCCGCGCAGCGATTTGTTTTATGATTGCCAGCCCATTAAGACCTATGGCGCGGTTGAGATCAACATCTTCTGCGGCAATTTCGGCGGCGCGGGCATAGGCCGCTGTTTTCCTTTTTGCGGCGGGCAGGGCGCGCAAATTGTTTCGCATATCATCCAGCGCCCATTTCAGGTTGATTGCAGTTGGGCGTGTGGCGTGAAGCTTGTGCCACACTGCATCCAAAGCCCCGTCACTTGCATCATCGCCCATGGCAATTGCAAGGCCATAGGCAGCGGTCACGCCAATGAGTGGCGCACCCCGCACCCACATATCGCGAATGGCAACTTCCACGTCATCTACAGTCCGGAGCGTTGCGACGCGGAACTCATGGGGCAACCAGCGCTGATCTATGATTTCAACTGAGCGGCCATCCTCATTCAACCAGATCGTATGATAGTGACGCGTGCCAACTTTCAAGCGGCAATCTCCCTCTCCAGCCGGTCAGCCAGAACATTCACATCAGAAATACCATGAATGAGATGCCGGTTGACCACAAGATGACGGCCTAGTTTCAGGGCTTTGGTTTCGCACCTGGCCCTGATATCCAAGTCCTCAATAGTTTCGAAATCGGCATTGTGCGCCAGACCGAGAATGCGCCGGTGCATTTCGACGCCGGCAAAACCCAGCATATCGACCCAGATTCCGTGCAGCACCAGATCAAGCGCGTGTTCGGAACCCAGCATGTCTTCCTGATCTTCGAAGAGTTCACGCCTATATAGAATGCCGTTGCGCTCGCTATGCCAGAGGCTGGAGAGTTCAGCCCGAAATGTCGACCAGATTTCAACTGTTACCTGCAGGAGATAGCCGCGCATGGCATTGCGGTTGCCATTTCTCTCATGTCCCCTTTGCGAGAAATAACTCATCCAGAAGTTGGCCAGCAGCATGCCAACATCGAATGCAATGGGGCCATAGAAGGCAAACTCCGGGTCGATCACGCGGGTTTCTTCGGGCGTCACCATGACCGACCCCGTATGGAGATCGCCATGCAGCAAAGTTTCGGGTGTTGCCGCAAATATGTGTTTCAGCCTTTGCGCCGCAACCTTGAGATCACGATCACGGCGAAGTTCGGCAACAATTCCATCAAGCTGCGGCGATGTATGCCTGTTCATCTTGGCGTTGTAGTAAGGATCGGTAAAAACCAGGTTCTCGGTAATTTCACAGAGTTCGGCGTTGTCTGCAAACAAGGCAAGATCAGCTTTGCGGGTTTTTGTCTCCATGCAGAGATCAGATCCGCGAAACAACGTGCGCGCCATAAACAAGCCGAGGTCTTTGGCAATCCTCGGCAGCCTTTGGCCCTCAATGAGGGCGCGACGCAAAATTATGTGCGGCGATAGAAATTCCATAACGATAATCGCCTGGTCCCGATCAAAATGAAAAATTCTCGGAACACTGCCGGGATCGCGCAGGGCATGCCGTGAAAGAGCATGATATTCGAAGAACGAGCGCTTAAGTGGAAGCGGCCAGCTTTCTCCAACAAGGCGCACATAGGGCAGGGCTTGCTTCACCACAGCGGACCCGGAAACACCTTGCACGACGAAGACAAGATTGAGATTGCCGTCTCCAACCTCACGCACGGCCCAGAGGGAAATGTCTGCGCCGATCAGTTCCTTCAACACAGAAAGGGTGCCTAGCCGCTGCGGCAAGGTCTCTGGCGTTAGGGCCCTAAAATCCGGAGGTGCTGACATTGTCAATCCAATGGGTGGAGATAAATCCAGTTCAAACTATCATTGCTGGCGTAATTATTGGAGAAGTCAAGTATTTCGGGGCTTTTGGTTTAGACGGGAATGGAAGCTTTGCTGCGCCAATGGGCGGCGCTCCACTACACGAACGGCAGAACTGGACAGGCGAAGATCTGGCTGCCAAGATCATGGTCATGGTGACGACAGGAAGATGACAGCAAAATTGTGGAGAATCTTTAAGTGTAGGCGGGCGAAACATGGCTTGCGGTTGTTGCGATGGTCGTTGATGGCCTTGCCCACAGGGAATTGCCTGACAGGGGTTAGGTTTCTTCCAATTGCTCTCGTCGTGGCATGGTTCTTGGCCGCGGTTCCGGCTATTGCGCAGCCAGCGAGAAGCTATGATTTGGTCCTGGTGCTGGCGGTTGACTGTTCGGGCAGCGTGAACGGTGGTGAATACGCCATGCAGATCAGCGGAATTGCGGCCGCGTTTCGCGATCCGGAAGTCATCGCCGCGGCATTGGGTGGCCCCAATGGCAGGATCAGCGTCAACCTCATGGCGTGGGGCGATCCTGATTATCCGAAATTTGACAGCGGCTGGTTTGACATCAGCACGCCGGAGGAAGCGGAAATTTTCGCAAAGGCAGCCGACAGGTTCGATTACCGGACGGGAGGCGGAACCGGGCTTGGCATCGCGGTGGCCTACGCAATAGCGCTGATCGAAAACAGAAGCTTCGTCACCCTTCGAAAAGTCATTGATGTGTCAGGCGACGGCATAGAGTCCTATGAAATCCGTCAGCCAAAATTCCTGCTGAAGGATGCCCATCGCTTGCGGGTGAAGTCGGGGATCGTGATCAATGGCCTGGCGATCATGACCGACGATCCGGAGCTTGACAGCTACTACCGCGAGCATGTGGCTGGCGGGCCGGGCAGCTTTGTCATGGACATTGACGACTACCGCGACTTTCCGGAGTCGATAAAGCAAAAGCTGCTGCGCGAAATCCGGCCAGCCACAGCCTTATTGGAGCAAGCACCATGACACTGAAACTTGAGTCATCTGCCCCGCATCTCAACAACCCGGCGACCTATGCCGGTCCGTTCAAGGATTGGGGCGTGATCCCCACGATGATCGAAGGGGAATCCCGCACGAGCGGCGTGGTGCTTGGTAAGGGGCCGAATGGCGAAAGCGAAACCGGCATCTGGATATGCACGCCGGGCTGCTGGAATTGCCATGTCACCAGCGATGAATTTTGCCATTTTCTGCTGGGGCGATGCACGTATACGCATGATTCCGGTGAAGTGATTGAGATTGCGCGAGGCACCGTTGCATTTTTCCCCAGAGATTGGAAAGGCACATGCCGTGTGCACGAAACCGTCCGCAAAGTTTACATGATCCGGTAAGGAGACAGAGTCTGACATGGCGCAAAATCTTGATATTGCGGAGTCTTCGCCTTTGCTGGGTCATTGCCCGGACAGCCTTCCATCTGGCTATTACTTTGATCACGCCCATTTTGAAAAGGAGCAAAAAAAGATTTGGGCGCGTAATTGGGTCTATGCCGGAAGAGTCATTGACCATCCGGCCATGACGGTGCGCCGGATTTCAGTGGCGGGCCAGAGTCTTGCTCTGGTGAAGGATCAGTCCGGTGAATTTTCCTGCTTTCACAACACGTGCCGACACCGTGGCGCGGAACTCTGCCAGGCGCAGGAAACCGCATTGAAATCGAAACTGATTTCGTGCCCCTATCATGGGTGGTCGTATGATCTTCAAGGCCATCTTGTTCGGACACCTTTCGTGTCCGCCAGCCCTGATTTCAAGAAAGAAGAACACGGATTATTCCGCGTCCATACAAGGATATGGAACGGCTTCATCTTTGTCTGTTTGGCGGAAGAGGCGCCGGATTTCGACCTTGCGCCGGATATGGGGCCGGCAGCATTGGACAATTGGCCCATGGATGAACTCGCAACGGGCCATACTATGGTGAAAGAGATTGCATGCAACTGGAAAATATTCTGGGAGAACTATAATGAATGCCTGCATTGCCCCGGCATTCATCCAGAGCTTTGCGATAGGGTTCCGATCTATGGCCGGGGTTACATGGCGCCAAATGAATCTCCGGATTGGACGCCGGATTTGCATTCGGGATCCACACTCAGTGCAGGTGCGAGAACCTGGACAGTGAACGGGCAGGCTTGTGGACCGGAGTTTCCCCGATTGACACCTCAACAACGCAATGCGGGCCACTATTTTGTAACGCTGTTCCCCACGACCTATATTGTGGCCCATGTTGATTATGTGCGCGTTGGTTCGCTTAGGCCGCTGGGCCCTGAACGCACAGAACTTAGAACCGAATGGTTATTTCCCGCAGATACTTTGGCCGCGCCGGGGTTTGACCTCGACAATGTGACAAAATTCGCAAGCACTGTTATTTCGCAGGACAGCAATGCTTGCGAAATGAACCAGCGCGGCTTGCGGTCATCAAAATTCGAGCATGGCCGACTCATGCCGCAGGAATTTGATGTCCACCGGTTTCAGCAGTGGGTTCGGCAGCAGCTCATATCGTAGCTTCAGCCAGCGAGATTGGGCTGCGCCAGAGGGAACAGCGGTTCGGCCACGCCCTTGAAACCGGGTTTGATCGAAAACAAATCGCCGGATTGCGGCCAGGTTTTCAGGGAATCAGGGCTCAGGCCGTCTCGTGCTGTTGTGACGTAGAGTGTCCCGCGATCGGCCCCGCCGAAGCAAATTGTGGTGACATGAGGAACTGGAACCTGGATGGTTTGCAGTCTGTCGCCGCGCCTCGAAACCCTTGTGATGCGCGCACCGCCCCAATGGGCCACCCAAAGATTGTCTTCTTCGTCAACGATCATGCCATCGGGCATGCCTTCTTCCTGCAGCCAGTTGACAAGTTTACGCCTGTTTCGCGGGTGCGGATCATCGGAGGCAATATCATAGGAATAGGTTTTGCGGGCGGCACTGTCATTGAAGTACATGGTCTTGCCGTCGAGTGAAAAGGCCGGGCCATTTGAAACCGCAAATCCAACGTCGCCCAGAAAGCATCTGCCGTCGGGCATCACGCACCAAAGGGCACCACGCGGGTCTTCTTCCTTGCTATGGGACGTTCCCACCCATAATCTGCCAAAACGATCCATCTTGCAGTCATTGTAGATAATATCACTGCGGCGCTGTTCCGGATGGGCAAAGACTTCGGTTGCTCCGGTTTCGATACTCAGGGTCGAAAGACCTTTGGCATGGCTGACAATCAATAGTCCCGGATTGGTTGTCGCAACGATGGCCCCGAGCGGGGCCTCCAGTTCAATTGGCCGAACGAGGGTTTCATTGGTGGCTGGATCGAGAATGAATAGCCGGGGTTCCAGCAGGTCAATCCACAAAAGCCGTTGGTTTGCTTCATGCCAAATCGCTGCCTCGCCAAGCTTGTTTTGCGCCGGATAGATATTTCGCAGAATGGCCACCGTATTCTCCCGTCTTGACTCAGTGTAGCTTCGTCACGCACTGTGCCTGTTTAGGGTGCTTGGCAATGGCTGTAAACAATACCCCGAACCGATGGCGTCGCTATGCCCAGTGGGATGAGCGGCCCCTGCGGCTTGACAAGTTCGCGGCTGAGGACGCCGCAAATGGTTTCTCCGCTTTCACCAGCCCGGCGGACCCCAAGCCTGCCGTGACTGTCGCCGGGGGCAAGATTGCCAGCATGGACGGTGTCCTGGCCCATGACTTCGACATGATCGACGAGTTCATTGCGCGCCATCATATCGACCCGGAAATTGCGGCCGAAGCCATGGCGATGGATTCCGACCTTGTGGCGCGCATGCTGGTGGACATGAATGTGCCGCGCGAACAGTTGGTGAGGCTGGCGCATGGGATGACGCCTGCGAAATTGGCCGATGTGGTTTCCCGTCTCAATGCGCTGGAAATTGCCTTTGCCTATTCCAAGATGCGCGCGCGAAAGACCCCCGGCAACCAGGCCCACGTGACCAACGCGAAGGACGATCCCCTGCAGCTTGCGGCAGATGCGGCAACGGCTGTGGCCTTTGGCTTCGACGAAATTGAAACCACCATGCGGGTTTCACGCAATGCCTGGTCCAATGCGGTGGCTTGCGCCGTGGGCGGTTCGGTTGGGCGCTGGGGCACCCTGTTTCAATGCTCCAGTGAGGAAGCAGAAGAGCTGCGCATCGGCATGGCCGGTTTCACGTCCTATGCGGAGACCGTTTCGGTTTATGGCACGGAGAAGACCTTTGTTGACGGCGATGACACGCCATGGTCGAAAGCATTTCTTGCGGCGGCTTATGCTTCGCGCGGCATCAAGATGCGCTGCACGTCGGGCGCGGGCTCCGAATTGCTCATGGGTTTTCATGAGTCGAAGTCGTTGCTTTATCTCGAAGCCCGCTGCCTGTGTTTGCAGCGGGGCATGGGTGTTCAGGGAACACAGAATGGGGGCATTGACGGCGCGCCCCTGACTGCCACGGTGCCGGGCGGTGTGCGCGAATTGATGGCGGAAAACCTGATTGCGGTTTGGCTTGATCTGGAATGCGCATCCGGCAATGACGCCCGTTCGACTGAATCGGAAATCCGGGTTGGCGCAAAAATCCTGCCGTTTCTCATTGCGGGGTCTGACCTGATCTGTTCGGGATTTGGTTCGATCCTGGCCTATGATAATTCGTTCAACCCCTCATTGCTCAATGGCGAAGAGATGGAAGACTTTTTAGTCCTGCAGCGCGACTTCGAGGCCGACGGCGGGTTGACGCCGCTGCCTGAAGAGCGGGCTCTCGATTTGCGCAGCCGGGCGGTTGAGGCCATTTCGGCGGTGTTTGAAGAATTGGGATTGAGTGTTCCGACAGCAGACATGAAACAAAGCGTTGTCATTGCATCGGGCTCCGACGAAACCCGCAGCTACAGTCCGAGAGATGTTGCGGCCATCAGCGAGGCAATCAAGGCGCGGGAAGTGACCGTTATCGATGTAATCAAGGCTTTGGCCAAGCGAGGTTTTGCCGAGGAAGCCAAAAATCTTTTATCGTTGGTGAAACTTCGAATTTCAGGCGATTACCTGCAAACCTCGGCCATGATCCGCAATGGCAGGATCGTAAGCGCTGTTAATGATCCGAACACTTACCAGGGACCGGGAACGGGCTACCGCGTTTCGGAAGCGCGCCGCCTTGAGCTCAATTCCATTCGCGATGTGCTGGATCAAAAAGAGGTTCTGCGCTCGGAGGCGCTGCATGAGAAGGACGAGGCCAAACGTATTCAGTATCGCGCCATCGGACCGGCGGAGCGCGGCAGGGATGCCAAGGAAGTGGTTGTTGGGATTAGTCCGGCATTTGGATTGAACCTGTTTCAGACTACTGCGGGGCATCGCCTTTCGGCGGTTCTGAAAACCATGATCGATGCCATCGAAAAGCGCGGATTGAAGGCCCGTGTGGTGCGTTTCAAACACACGGCGGATACATCATTTCTCGGCCTGTCGGCGGCGGGTCTTGCTGGCTCAGGCATTGGCATTGGCATTCAGGCCAAGGGCACCGCCGTCATACACAGCAAGGACCGTTTGCCCCATAACAATCTCGAATTGTTTTCCAACGCGCCCATCACCCGGCTTGAGCATTACCGTGGTTTTGGCGAAAATGCGGCGGCTTATGCTTTAGGTGAAATGCCGCAACCAGTTGTGGTCCCCACACGGGGCGAGGCCATGGGTTCACGTTATCATGCCCGCACGGCGCTGATCTATGCCATTGAGACGGGTCTCATTGTCGAGGGTGCCAAACCGGAGGACATCGAAGTGAGGTTTATTTCATGACCACCAAACTCACCGCCGCGGATTACCCGCTGGCAGAAACCAGAAGCGCTGAAATTCGGGGCAGGCGTGGCAAATCGCTCAATGACATCACGCTGGAGGCAGTGGTCGCAGGTGATGTGACCATGGAGGATTTGCGCATCACACCCAAGGCTCTGGCGGATCAGGCGGAAATTTCGCGCGCCGCAAATCGCCCGACCCTTGCGCTCAATTTTGAGCGCGCCGCCGAGCTTGTTAATGTTCCGCAGGATTTTATCATGAGCGCTTATGAACTGCTGCGTCCGGGCCGGGCCAAGTCGAAGCAGCAGCTTTTCGATGTGGCCCAGGCGTTTCGGCAGGCTTACAAGGCTCAGCGCATGGCCGAGTTCATCGAGGAAGCAGCCGAAATTTACGAGCGCCGCGGCCTGTTCACCTATCGCTTTTGAGGGGCTAATCCATGAATTGGAAGACTGACTATCGCTCGATCTACTATCGGGGTGCACCTGAGCCGGATGATATTGTCTTGCCCGTCAAGGAAACGGCGCTGCTGGTCATTGATGTGCAGAATACCTATCTGGAAAGGCCTGACCGCGCCGCACTGTCCAAGCCCGAGCAGGAGCGTTATGACGCGTGGACGCCCTTTCATGAGCGCATGCACGGCCAAGTCATCCCCCGCACGGGGGAACTCTTGAAACTGTGC
>JANMHO010000244.1:0-1975 GCA_031375195.1 Rhodobiaceae bacterium | reverse complement strand
GGGTGCGCATGGCATAGCTTCCCACCATGAAACCATTGGGGGTGGAGAGCGGGCATCCGGAGGTATACTGAAAATTTTCGCCCGGCTTCAGTGTTGGCTGCTCGCCCACTACGCCATCGCCGCGAACTTCCTGAACCCTGCCGAACGCATCGGTTATTTTCCAGTAGCGGGAACGCAGGGTCACGGTTTCGCTGCCGCGATTTTCAACCGTGATGGTGTAGGCCCAAACGTATTTCTCCTCCTCCGGCTTCGATTGCCCTTCGAGGAAATGGGGCTTCACGTGGACGTGAATATTGCGGGTAACGCTGCTATACATGACAGCCAGTGTAGAGGTTTGCGCGCAGTTTTCCACTGCCTCGCGCTACCCCCTTGCGAAATATGCCAAAAATCCGCCAATAGGCCCATGACAAGCACAATCAATCCACCCCAGGGCATACTTCCGGCCCGCGTCATCGCAGACTATTGCGCCCGAGGGCTGATCAAGCCCGAACGGGCGCTTGATGATGACCAGGTGCAGCCCGCGAGCCTTGACCTCAGGCTTGGAAAATGGGCTTACCGCGTGCGGGCTTCATTTTTGCCGGGGCCCAAATCGACCGTGGCGCAGAGATTGGAAACGCTCGGCCTGCACAGGATCGATCTTACCGATGGCGCCGTCCTTGAGACGAGTTGTGTTTACATTGTGCCGCTGCTGGAATCATTGAAGCTTCCGAAAGGCGTGTCGGCTGCGGCCAATCCCAAAAGCTCGACTGGCCGGCTGGACATTTTCACCCGGGTCATCGCGGACCATGCGCAGGAATTTGACAAGGTGCCGGAAGCCTATGAGGGGCCGCTTTATGCGGAAATCTCGCCGCGCACTTTTTCCATTCTGGCGCGCACGGGATCGCGGCTTTCGCAAATCAGGTTTCGCGCCGGAGCCCCCATGGCTTCCGACCAGATCATCCGCGATCTTCATGCCAAGGAGAGCCTGATCGCCGAAGGCGCCGTCAATATCGACAATGGCCTGGCACTCACCATCGATTTATCAGGTACCGGCAAGGACAATCCCATTGGCTTTCGCGCCAAGCGCCATTCAGGGCTGGTTGATGTGGACAAGAAAGCCGGTCTTGAAGCCTCGGATTTCTGGGAGCCCATCTGGCAACGGGGTTCGCTGGTCCTGGATCCTGACCAATTTTATATCCTGGCTTCCAAGGAAGCGGTCAGGGTTCCACCGACGCACGCCGCAGAAATGGTTCCCTTCAATCCGCTGGTGGGCGAATTCCGGGTGCACTACGCCGGATTCTTTGATCCGGGATTTGGCCATCAATCGGGCCATGGCGAGGGGGCGCGCGCCGTGCTCGAAGTGCGCTCCCACGAAGTGCCATTTATTCTGGAAGACGGGCAGATCATCGGGCGGCTGGTCTATGAGCCGCTGACCGAAGTGCCGTCACAGGTTTACGGCCAGGGCATTGGCTCAAATTACCAGCGGCAGGGCCTGAAACTTTCAAAGCATTTCAGGCCCTACGATTTGAGCAAGCGGTGAGGACTTTACGAAACGCGGGTTGCGGACTAGCATTCATCTCACGCGGGCGTAGTTCAATGGCAGAACGGCAGCTTCCCAAGCTGCATACGAGGGTTCGATTCCCTTCGCCCGCTCCATCATGGGCATGACAGATCGCCTTCTCCGCAGTTGAGATATCGAGACAGCCTGCGTGTCTGGCCCGTTGTGAATTCGGTGAGGCAATTGGCGACGATCATTGGATTGATTGATCCGCCTTTCGTGCCTGATCCGTGAAATTCACACATCCTGTCACGGTAGTGAATCCAGGCGCGTTCCGCCGCTTTCAGGAGCGGTTTCTGCCCGGAATCAAGCCGGGAAAGAAGCTTGTCGTAGATGGCGTTCAACTCTTCATCGGCTTTTTTCAATTCTGATGCCGCGCATGTGTTCATGCCCGACTGGGTGGATTGATCGGCGCATTCCCCCTCGGCCATGGCTGCA
>JANMHO010000196.1:0-1841 GCA_031375195.1 Rhodobiaceae bacterium | reverse complement strand
AGCAAAATCAAGGTCTTCCGCCGCGCCATTGGCGACGCCGCATTGATGGTTGCGTCCGGAATCACGCCAGAAAATGCCAGCGCTTACATGGGCGATGTCGATGGTTTCATGGTGGCGACCGGCATCAACAAGCCGGGCGATTTCCACAATATCGACCCCGCAAGGCTCGCCCGCCTGATAAAATTGACACAGCAGCACGGAGCAAAAACATGACGCGCAACAAAGGTTCCCGCGACGACCGCTGGTATCTGAACCTGATGGCCCCCAACACCAAGGGTCCAAAGTTTGCGTGGCTCGACCCGACGTCAATCTACATCAACGGCGAAGCGTTCCATGATTTGCTTGATGACCTGGTGGCGGACCTGGCAGGCGTCAAAGCCGACGTCGTGGGCGGCCTGGACGCCATGGGCTTCGTCCTTGGCTCGGCGCTGGCCACCAGATTGGGCATCGGCTTCCTGCCGATCAGAAAGGCGGGCAAACTTTGCGTTGATACGGACAAGGTGAGCTTCACCAACTACTCCGGCCGCACCCAGGAAATGGAAATGCGGCTTCCGGCTTTCGCCAAAAACACCAAAGTTATGCTTGCAGATCAATGGGTTGAGACCGGCGGCACGATGGATGGCGCGATTCGCCTGGTGGAGCGCCAAGGCGGGACAGTGGTGGCGATCGCCGCTGTCGCCATTGAGGAAAACGCCGCCACCAAGGCCTACCGCGGCAAGTATCGCTGTGTTTCAGCAGTGCTTCCCGGCTCCCGTTGGCAAACTGAATGCAACGCGCAAAAACTCTCGAGCTTCGCGACCTACCGCGCCGAACTCGCATTTCCGCCCATGCCTTAAATGACGGCCCTAAGTCATTGAAATTGCTGGTGCCGATTACAGGACTCGAACCTGTGACCCCCTGATTACAAATCAGGTGCTCTACCAACTGAGCTAAATCGGCGGGCTCACCGCCCCTATAGTCCATTTGCGCCACGTCCCGCAATCATGTTCTTTGCCGCTAAAATGCCGCAATTATTAACGCTTGCAATTTGTCTCAATTAGGACTAAATGATTCTCAACAACACCTCGCTGGACGGCGACAGGAGCAACCAGGCATTGAAGAAATGGCTGGTTGTTTCATTTTAATGGGTCAGCGCATAGAGCGCTATCGCCGCCGCGTTGGATACATTCAGACTCCGAATCGCCCCAGAAAAGTCCAATTTCGCCACCACGTCACAATTTTTGCGTGTAAGCTCGCGCAATCCCTTGCCTTCCGCCCCCAAAACAACCACCAGGGGCGGCGACTTATCAACCTCCCCGAGCACCACCGCCGCATCGCTGTCCAGCCCCACGAGACGAAAGCCCGCCTCGCGCAGCTCTTCCATGGCGCGCGCCAGATTGGTGACTTTCACAAACGGCACATGCTCGTAAGCCCCTGATGCGGCTTTGAAAAGAACGCCTGAAGCCTCCGCCGAATGGCGCGCCGTGGTGACCAGCGCGCGCACCTTGAAGGCGGCACAGGTGCGCAGAATCGCTCCCACATTATGGGGGTCCGTCACCTGGTCCAGCATCACCACAATCCCTGATTGCTCAATTTCAGCAAGCGTGGGTTGCGCCAGGGGCTTGGCCACCAGAATCATCCCCTGATGCACCGCGTCGCCCTCAACCATCCGGTCGAGAACCTTGGGGTTCACGATTTCCGCTGTAATTCCAAGGGGTTGTGTGATGGACTTCAACCGCTCGGCGCCATTCAGCGTGGCCGTCAGCCTGACAATCCGGCGCTTCGGGTTGCGCAGCGCCTCCTCCACCGGATGGGCCCCATAGATCACATCATTTTCATCGCTCATGCCCGGAGCTATAGGT
>JANMHO010000192.1:0-1802 GCA_031375195.1 Rhodobiaceae bacterium | reverse complement strand
CCGCACATTGGCCCTGACGGTCTATGGCGACATGGATGTTTCCAAGCTCACTGAAAAGCCCGCTGGCCGCTTGCCGATTGATACCCGCGTGTTGCCGCTGGATCGTCTGGACGAGGTGATCGCGGGACTGGGACGCAGTATCGCCAGCGGCAACCGTGCCTATTGGGTGTGCCCATTGGTTGAAGAGAGTGAGCAGGTAGATCTGGCCGCCGCTGAAGACCGCTTCAATCAGCTGGCAAAACTCTTTCCCGGCCGCGTCGGCCTTGTCCACGGCAAACTCAAAGGCTCCGCCAAGGATACGGTGATGGCGGATTTCAAATCAGGCGCGCTCGATATCCTGGTTTCAACCACCGTTATTGAAGTAGGGGTCGATGTGCCGGAAGCCAGCGTCATGATCATTGAGAATGCCGAGCGATTTGGCCTGGCCCAACTGCATCAATTGAGAGGCCGCGTCGGGCGCGGAACCGCAAAGTCGGGTTGCCTGCTGTTGTATCAGGAGCCGCTGGGAGAAACCGCCAAGGCCCGTCTCAGAATCATGCGCGAAACGGAAGATGGCTTTCGCATCGCGGAAGAGGATTTAAGGCTTCGCGGCGCGGGCGAAATGCTGGGAACCCAGCAGGCGGGCCTGCCATTGTTCCGGCTGGCTGATCTCGGTGTTCATGGCGATTTGCTGGCTGCTGCCCGCGATGATGCAGCCCTCATCCTCGCCCGCGATCCCGAACTGAAAACGCCACGCGGTGAGGCGCTCCGCACCCTGCTCTATCTCTTTGAGCGAGACGAAGCCGTCAAGTTGCTTTCGTCCGGCTGACTTTCTTCGCCGGAAGTTTAACTGCCACTTGGCTTTCCAAACTTGGAGCAAGTGGTTTCCTTGGAAACACCAGGCCAAGTGAAATCACCAGCTTCAAGGCATCTTCAACCGTCGTGTCCAGAAGCCTGACTTCGTCCACATCACAGAAGAACACATATCCCGATGTGGGATTGGGCGTGGTTGAAACGTAAATCGCATACATGGCCCGGCCTTTTTCAAGGCCGATCATGCCGCCGTCAACATCACGTGAAATAAACGCGATGGACCACGTGCCACGCCGTGGCCACTCAACCAGACAAACCTTCTGGAATGACGCCCCCTTCTGCAGGAACAGCGTTTCGAATATCTGCTTCGAGCCCTTGTAGATGGACCGCACAACGGGCGTGCGATTAAGCACATTGTCCCAAATGGCGATCAGCGTTTTCCCAACCAGATTGGCTGCCAGCGCCCCAATCAGCGTGATTGTGGTCAGTGCAAACACCAGCCCGAGGCCGGGAACCTTGAATGGCAGGTAGGTGTCAGGGTTGTAATAGCTGGGGATAAAAGGCTTAACCCACGTATCAAATATGGTGATGAACCACAATGTCGCCCAAATGGTGACAGCAATGGGTGCGGTAATTGCCAAACCGGTGAAGAAATACGCCCGCAGCTTTCCAAAAAAGGAAACCCGCGCATGCGGTGCGGCAACAGGTTGCGGCGAATTGGAGCTTGTCATTGCAGGGTCTAAATCGCATGAACAGCCGATGATTTGCAAGCATTACAAAAAACCGGGAATGGCCTGAGTTTGAAGAAACTGTTCTATATGAGCGTCGGCTGGATTAGCGTTGGTTTTGCCATCGCTGGCCTTATTATGCCGATCCTGCCTACCACACCGATGCTGCTGGTGGCCATTTGGGCCTTCAACCGATCATCGCCCGCCATGGCCGAGAAAATCCGCACCCACCGGGTTTTCGGGCCGCCCATCCGCAACTGGCAGGATAACGGCGCGATTTCA
>JANMHO010000168.1:0-1547 GCA_031375195.1 Rhodobiaceae bacterium | reverse complement strand
CTACTGTTGCTTATTGCCTAAGTTGCCGCAGTGAGATCGGGCAGATCATCGAAGACCTTCGTAACCGCGAAGGGGCTCGAAAAAATGACATTGGATATTTTCAACGAGGCGGAACCAGTCATTTTCGAGACCGATCAACTTTCGAAGCGATAGCGGCCTGGGCGACGTCCAAGGCTTTGGACGGGGTGGTTTGGACCGACCTTCGATCAAACTTCGCCAAGAAAACCGGAAAGTCGTTCTCAGTTGAGAATGCCCTCGACTATCTGGTCGGGCTTGAGGGTGAGGCAAAGACTAAAGCAGAACAATATCTAAAATTGGCACCCGAATTTGTCCAAACACCACTGCGCAAGGCTTGGTCATCGCAAAGTTAGGTCGACTCCGATCATTAGCCATGCTAATAATTCTTCATGAAACTCTCGGACTGGCTTGCTAATACCTCGACCTCCCAATCGGAATTTGCCCGGCGTCTTGGGGTTACCCAGGGGCGGGTTTCGCAGGTTGTGTCGGGGGAGCGGCCTTCGCTGGAGTTGGCGATGAAGATTGCAGGGCTCACGTCCAATCAGGTCCGGCCGGAAGATTTTGAGGACATGCGCATGACGAAGACGCTCGATACGGTGGAAGAAGCGATCAAGGCCGTGGCCAATGGCGAACTGGTTGTGGTGGTTGACGATGATGACCGTGAGAACGAGGGCGATCTCATCGGGGCAGCGGCCAAGATCACATCGGAACAGATGGCCTTCATGGTGCGCCACACATCCGGCATTGTGTGCACGCCGATGGCGGCTGAAGAAGCGCGACGGCTGAAGCTCGATCCCATGGTGGCGCTCAATGACGCGCCGATGGGCACCGCCTTCACGGTGACAATTGATTACAAGGAAGGCCTCACCACCGGCATTTCGGCACGCGAGCGCTGCGCCACGGTGCATGCGCTGGCCAACAAGAATGTGCAGGCGGAGGATTTTGTCAGGCCCGGGCATATTTTTCCGCTGGTGGCGAAATCCGGCGGCGTTCTCATGCGCTCGGGCCACACGGAGGCCGCAGTTGATCTCGCACGCCTTGCGGGCTTCACCCCCGCCGTAGGCGTCATTTGCGAGCTGGTGAATGATGACGGCACGGTGAAGCGGGGGCCACAGGTTTTGGCATTCGCGCGCGAGCATGGATTGAAGATCATTTCAGTTGCCGATCTCATCGCCTATCGCCAGCAGCGCGAGCGGCTGGTGGAGCAGACAGCGAAGTTTGACGTGAAAACCAAAATCGGAACGGCTCAAGGGTTTTCCTATGTGACGCCATTTGACGCGGTGGAGCAACTGGCTCTCGTCTATGGGGATATATCGGGCGGCAAGAATGTTCCGGTCCGCCTGCACCGGGAAAATGTCCTGGAAGACGTGTTCGGGAACCGCGACACGCTGGACGCCGTGTTCGAAATATTCAAGCGCGAGGGCAAGGGCGTGCTGGTCTATTTGCAGGAGGGAACGGCGGGCGTTCCGGCGAGCCAGCTTTCGGCGGAAAAATCCGGCAGCGCCGCCAGCCGGGCGCGCACCTGGCTG
>JANMHO010000132.1:0-3838 GCA_031375195.1 Rhodobiaceae bacterium | reverse complement strand
CAACTTTCGCGCAACTGCTTTTTGAAATTGTTTCCACCAGGTTTGCCCGCATCGCCAAATCAAATGATGGCACCCAGAAAAGCGCAAAACCCCGGGTGTCCGATGATGACACCCTCCAGCCCGAATTGGTTATCCTGTCCTCGTCGGCCTTGACCGAAAAAAGCTCAAGCAGGCTGGGCGCCCGCATCAGCTTCAATGCAAACTGGTCAATTCCAGACTGCTCGTCATTGGCGGTGTAGATGGATTTTCCGGCGCTGGTGTAAACCGTGAGGGTCCACAGCGTATCCGGCAGGTTGGCATCCAGCGACACATCGCCGGACGACAAATCAAACCGGCACATGCCAAACACCGCTCCGGCGGGATACTCGGGAAAAATTTTGAGTTGCGCGTCCTGCGGCAGGACAAAAAACTTGTTCGTGGGAATGTCCTTGGCCAGCAGGTCAAGCTCCTGTTCGAAGGCATAGCCAGGCGCAAACAGCAGTGTTCCGATATGCGCCATGATCGCAAGCACCGCGGCAACCAGTGCCCAATACAGGTTGCGCAGCATCAACAGCCCACCCTTTGCACCGTCGGCATGACGGGATCGCCGGTTGCGTCCGAACTTCCATCATTGGAGATCAGCAGTTGAATATCAAAGCTGCCGCTGGTTGCGGGCCTGATCCAGTTGCCGGGAATGGGGTGATCGGAAATCGCCAGGATCAAGGAGCCATCGCTGGCGCGCACGACGTCATCGGATGATAGGACAGAAGAGGAATCCGCCTCCGGCGCCTCTGAAGGAGTAACCGACAGACTCCACCACCGCGAACCAACATCAGCCATTGAGACCGAATAAACGCAGCTTGAACTGAGCCTGCTGCCTTCGCCGTCGCGCCCATTCGAATAAATGCGAAACAGCGACTGGGCTGGCGGAATTTTTCCGTCGAGAAGAAAATGCGCCAGCGCATAGGGGTTGGACGACGTGCCAGGCGCCAGATCCCACTTGCGCCAGGAATTGGCATCAGAAACCGATGAAGAGCCAATCGCATCAATGGAATAGAGCGCCGAGGACCATCCGCCGATGAGCCCGATCACCATGATCGATATTCTTGATGTCGCCCGCACCAGCATGGGTGTTCCTAAAAAATGTTGAAAAGTTTCTTTTTCTTGCGCTTTTTCTTCGGCGCCTGTTTGTTGTTGATCAAGTCATCAAAGAACGCCTTAGCCCGGTTTTTCGTGGTGTTTGCGCCGGGCAGCACAAACCTGTCGGGGGAATTTTCGGCAACCCGCTTCCGCCGCGACACGGGTGCCCGGTTGGCGGCCTTGTCTTCTTTGAAGAGCGAGAACATGTCGTTGAGCACAACATCAACGCCCGCCGGATCAGCTTCCGCCAGTGGCGTATCCGGCGCCGAAGCATCGGTTTCGTCCGTCACCGGGGCCAGAGTGGTCTCAGGCTGGGCGGCGGCAAGCAGCGTGTAGGTTTCATCGAGTGGAATTCCCGCAAGGCTTTCCGGCTTCTGTCCTGCCTCAGCCACATCCATGATCTGCTTCCACGCGGGCGCCGGAATAAGGCCGCCCGTCACCTTGTCCATCGGCGTGAAATCATCATTGCCAACCCAGACGCCAGTCACGTTGTGCGCCGTGAAGCCGACATACCAGGCATCCCGGTAGCTCTGGTTGGTGCCGGTCTTGCCGCCCTGCGGCGCAAAGCCTAGATCGGCCCGGCGCGCCGTTCCGCTTTTGACAACGGCGGCCAGCATGGAATTCAATTCCGCTATTTTTTCTTCCGGCACAACCTGCTTGGGCGGCTCCTCATGTGCCTTGCGGTTGTAAATCAAATCGCCATTGGGCCGCCGGATTTCCAGAATAGTGTAGGGCTTGGCAAGCCTTCCTCCGCCAGCGAAGGTGGCGTAGCCCGTGGTGAGATCCATCAGCGTCAGCGAACTTGTTCCCAGCACCATCGGCGGCCAGGTTTCCAAGGGGCCCTGAATGCCCACATCATGGGCGGCTTTGATGATCGCAGGCCGGCCAATATCGATCATCAGCCGGACCGGAACCGAATTGAAAGACTTTGCCAGCGCCGTCCTCAGCGTCGTGCGGCCCGCGTATTTGTTGGAGTAATTGCCTGGCGACCAGCCGCCAACTGACACCGGCGCATCCAGTATCACGTCATCGGGCGTGTAGCCCTCAAGCAGCGCCGCCAGATAAACAAACGGCTTGAAGGCCGAGCCGGTCTGGCGTTCGGCGTTGGTGGCGCGGTTGAACTGGCTTTCAACATAATCGCGCCCGCCGACCACGGCCTTGACAGCACCTTCCGGCGTCATGGTGACCGAGGCTGCCTGGGTGAACTTGTAGTCCGGTCCCTGTGTATCGACAACATCGTTCAGGATTTTCTGCGCGGCAGTTTGCAGCTTCATGTCGACCGTCGTCTTCACTTCGATCACAAAATCGCCCGTCAGTTTTTCCGCTTCGAGCAGGGCCAGGGTTTCCCCATAGGCCCAATCCATGAACCAGTCCGGACTGTCCAGATTGGCCTGCGCCACAAATTGCGCCGGCTGGCGCCTGGATTGCAGCAGCTCGCCCTGGGTTATGAACCCAACGTCCAGCATGCGGTAAAGCACGACATTGGCGCGCGCCCTGGCGTTCTCGATGTTCTGGTGGGGGGCGTATTTGGTGGGCGCCTTGAACAGGCCAGCCAGCATGGCTGACTCGGACAGGTTGATGTCCCGCACGGACTTGCCAAAATAATATTGCGCGGCGGCCTCGATGCCATAATTGCCGCCGCCCAGATAGGAGCGGTCCAGATAGAGTTTGAGTATTTCCTGCTTTGTCAGCCGCGCTTCGATCCACAATGACAGAAACGCCTCGTGAACCTTCCTGCGAATGGTTTTCTCGGGGCTCAAGAACAGGTTCTTGGCGACCTGCTGGGTGAGCGACGATCCCCCCTGCACCACATTGTTGGCCCTCGCGTTCTGCAAAATGGCGCGCAAGGTGCCGATGATGTCAACGCCAAAGTGATCGAAAAACCGCGCGTCTTCCGTGGCCAGCACCGCCTTGATCATGCTGGGTGGAATGTCCTCAAGCGCGATGGCGTCATCCTGCCGGATGCCGCGCCGCCCGATGATCTCGCCGCTGGCGTCCGTGAATGTCACCGCATAGTCGCGGCCCTTGTTCCACACATCGCCCGTGCCTGAAAATGGCGGCAAGGCATAGGCGAGCAGGCAAAAGGCAAACACTGTTCCGAACGTGGCCGCGTCATCGGCCAGATCGACGAAGATGCGGCGCAGGCCGGTGATCTTGAAGCGGTAAAGGAATGACGAATAGGCCGAGCCGCCCCGCTTCAAGCCATCCCATGCCTCGAACACGCTCGAACTCACAATCGAGTCGAAGGTCCAGAAAAAGCGGTAGATTGCGTTGCTCGTAGGCAGCTTCGACACAGCGGAGACCAAAAACCTTTCGCGGCACTTAGAATAATGATTCTCAATGCAACAAACAAGCTATAGGCCGATTATGACGAATTCTGGCCAGAAAAAATGCCACGCCGCCGCTAGGATTTGCGCGGAAAAGCCGGGGATTAACCCGGGCATTTGCGATTAAGCCCATGCCAAATGCCCGTTTTCTGTGCTTTAAGCTCGGCAAAACGCGGTGATTGGGGGGACTCATGTTGAAAATTCGCGCGGTTGCGGCAATTGTTGCTGTCCTGGGAATGGCTGCACCCGCCTTCGCCCAGGATTCAGCCCTGAACGCGGGCGATACGGCCTGGGTTTTGGCCGCAACCTGCATGGGGAAGTGGTTCCTTAATCTCCAAAAGGCGGCTACAGCATAGCCATGATCGATGCTGCCCCGTTTTGGAAAACCAAAT
>JANMHO010000116.1:0-27450 GCA_031375195.1 Rhodobiaceae bacterium | reverse complement strand
GAAACACCTGGTTCCTGCCCTGGGTTGGCCGCTATTTCCGCACGCGTGACTGGATTGACCGGAGATTGGGATAGATTTCGCGCGCCAGTTCACAATTCGATTAAATTTCTGCGCTCCGGTAACACGCTTTTTTTACGCCTCTCGATTTAGTGTGGCCTTAACAAAACATGAAGCCGAGGGTGCGGGAATGCAAGGATCAGTAAAGCTCTTCTCAACTTTCGCCAGGCAGATCGGGACATTGCTCACAACTTTCGCCGCCGAACGCCGCGAAAAAAGGCGCAGCTTGCCGCCACTCGCGCTGACCTATAAATTCACCAATCAATAAATCAAAAAACAGCGATTCACAGGCCACACGGTAGCGGCGGCGGCCTGGCGATTCCCAGCGCGCCAACACGTTAAATCGTCCCCGCATCACCTGATGCGGGGACGATTTTCTTGATGCTGGGCGCGAGGCGAAAATTCATTATCGTAAAAACATACTAAAAGAGCGTGGTTAAGATAAACCTGCCCTTCACGCGCGCTGTCTAGGTTTCTTGTTGAGCTTTTGATTTAAGGGAGTTTTGCTCATGCAAACGCAGTCAGTGAGAATCATCTATCCGAGCAATCAGGTGCGCGAAACCTATTTTGAGAACCGTGCGGGATCGATCACTCAAATCAGCTTCATCGCCTATCGCGCCGAGGCCACGGAAAAACAACTGGGCAAATTGACAGCCCATTGACGCAAGCATTCGGTGCGCGTGTCAATCATGTTTGAAATGCGGTGAAATGCGGCCAAAGTTATCTTGCAAGCGGCTGATAGCACGCATCATTCCGCTGTCATGTGGCTGCGGCTATAAACACCCCGCACTGAAGAATGAGATTCCGTATTTTTTCAGGCCTGAGGCGTTAGCCCAACGGGGAACGGCTTGTTGCCCGCCCCGCATTTCCGCATCTCGAAGATTGACGAAGGAGTAAACAATGTTTTTTTTGACCTTGCTGACCATACTTAAGTTGGCGCACCTGATCGGCCTTATCATGGGCTTTGGCGGCGCAATTCTCGCCGATGCCACAATATTCCTGCGGGGCGTCATCCGGCCGGTCAGCGCATATACGCTGCACCAGGCGAAGGCGCTTTCGCATATTGTAACAATAGGTTTGGTTATCCTGTGGACGAGCGGAGCAGGACTGATCTGGGTGAATTTGATCGACAAACCCGAATACCTCACGAATCAAAAGCTGTGGGCCAAGATATTTATCGTGGCCATGCTCACCATCAACGGCGTCCTGGTTCACAAGCTGGTGCTGCCATTCTTGCGCAAGTCCATTGGAAGCCGGCTTTTTGAAAGCGTGAATGCGAAACAGATAGCAGGCATGACATTGCTGGGCAGCGTATCGCTGGTGTCCTGGGTCGTGCCATTTGTTCTCGGCAAGGCGTCGGAGCTCAACTATGTGACACCGATGGCGAATATTCTCATTGTCTACGCAATTTGCGTTGCGGTCGCGTGGCTCGGAATGTTCACCGTCATGAGCAGCGTCCAGCGCATTCAGGCCTTTGTGAAGCGGGCGGCGGCGCTTACACTTATGCCTAACGAGATTTGGGAGCAGATGGCGCCGTCGCCAAGCGCGCCCGTTTACGGCGCGGTGCTGCCGTTCACTCTTTCAACCAAAGTGGCAGCGCGTTTCTAGAAACATGGGGGCGGGGCATATGTCCCGCCCATTTTACCCGCACTTGGCAAACAGCGTCCAATTGCCATCCTCGTAACTGGGAGCATCCATTATTTTACCGCGCTGGCCTTCGGGGCATGCGAAGTAGCCCAAGGATGATGTGGCGATGTTCACGGCGTCCCGCTGCTGTTTCGCGCCAAGGCCGGAAATCCGCATGGCGAACAGTTTTTCTGTTTCATCAAAATCATAATCAAGCTGATAGGTCTTGCCGTTGTAATAGATGGGTTCCGAACGGGAATTGGTTTGCACCGTGGCCGGGCCATGGCGGTTGAACCTCACTTTTGAACTGGACGAGCAGCCAGCCACAAGCGCCAAAACCAACGCAATCACGATTGATTCTTTCATTGCAACCTTATGCCCGCGAAGCCTCGACGGGGCAAGTTAGGCGTGGCATATCGTGGCCCCATGAAAAAATTCGATCCGGCCTCCCTGCTCGTTGCGCGAGCCTCCGCCGCCGATGAAGGCGCCATAATCCGCATGGCACAGAAATCCCGCGATCTTCGGGCGAAGGGGCATGATGTTGTCAACCTCACCGTTGGCGAACCGGATTTTGATACGCCGGAGAATATCCAGCAGGCCGCCACTGCCGCCATGAAGGCGGGCTTCACCCATTATTCGCCGGTGGCCGGAATTCCGGAACTTCGGACCACGGTTTCCAAAAAGCTGAAGGCCGAGAACAATCTCGACTATTCGGCGGCGGATATTGTCCTTGCCAATGGGGCCAAGCAGGCCGTCGCCAATGCCATTCTCTCGATCATCGACGCAGGCGATGAAGTCATCATGCTGGCGCCCTTCTGGCTGGCCTATGAAACCACCGTGCGGTTCGCCGGCGGAACGCCCGTCGTGTTGCATTCCGGTATCAGCGAGAATTACAAGGTTCCGGCGGCGCGGATCGCGGCCGCGGTGACAGACAGGACCAAGCTGTTGATCGTCAACTCGCCCTGCAACCCCAGCGGCGCGCTGTGGTCCCGGGCTGAGCTCGAAGCGATTTCGGCGATTGTTCTGGCCCACCCCGGCATGATGGTGCTGTCTGACGAGATATATGAATATATTGTCTTTGAAGGCGCGGTGACATCAATCGGGGCGTTGCCAGGCATGCGCGACCGCACGATCACGGTGAACGGGTTTTCCAAGGGTTTTGCCATGACAGGCTGGCGTTTGGGTTATGCCGCCGCCGTCGAACCGATTGCCAAGGCCATGATGCGCATTCAAGGCACAATCACGACAGGCGCCAATCAGTTCGTGCAGCGCGCCGCCGTGGAGGCATTGGAAGGCCGCCGCGATGCGGTTGAGGCCATGCGGCTGCGCTACAAAAACCGGCGCGACATGGTGGTTGCGGCGCTGAAGTCCATCAGGGGCGTCAAAATCGCGCCCATCCCCGCCACGTTTTACGCCCTGCCCGACGTTTCCCCGCTGCTTGGGAAAAAATCCGGCAACCATGTTCTGGATACACCTGAGGCCCTGTGTGACTGGCTGCTGGAAAGCCATGGGGTGGCCGTGGTGCCGGGAACGGCGTTTGGGGCGGACACGTCCATCAGGCTGTCATTCGCGGCGAGCGAGACGGATTTGGAGAAAGCCTTGGGGCGCATTGCTGTGGCGCTGAACGGGCTGGAATGAAGTGCCCTCATCAATCCCTATTCCGCAGCGTGCTTCAATGCGAGCTTACTCAGCCGCTTCCTGCATGGGTGGTTGCGCCTGGCGCTTCTTTTTCGAATTCTGGTTCACCGGCAGCGGTACCGCCTCAATCATCGGAGCCATGGCAGATACAAGCTTGCGACGGTCGCGCGCCACGAAGGAATAGATGGCGGGCGTGATGAACAAGGTGAACATGGTGCCGATTGTCATGCCGGCAGCGATCACGACGCCGATGTCAAAGCGGCTCTTAGCGCCGGCGCCATCGGCAATGAGCAGCGGCGCCACACCGATCACCATGGCGGCGGTGGTCATCAGGATGGGCCGCAAGCGCACGGCGGCGGCTTCCTTGATGGCGCTGTTCTTGTCGAGGCCCTGGGTTTCCTGCAGCTTGTTGGCGAACTCCACCATCAAGATGCCGTGCTTGGCGATGAGGCCAATCAGGGTCACAAGGCCGATCTGGGTATAGATATTTATGGTGCCGGAGCCGATGTTGAACGGCGGATTGTTCTGCATCATGCCGTTCACGTTGCCGAGTATCCACAACACGAACAGCGCGCCGAACAGGGTGGCAGGCAAGCCGATCAGGATGATGAAGGGGTCGCGGAAGCTTTCGAACTGGGCCGCCAGCACCAAGTAGATCAACAGCAGCGAGAAGGCGAAAGTGACGGCGAGCGCATTGCCTTCCTTCACGAATTGCCGGCTTTCACCTTTGAAGTCATAGGACATGCCCTGCGGGAACATCTCGCTCGCCTTCTGTTGCAGGAAGGTCACCGCTTCGCCAACCGTGCGGCCGGGGAACGGCACGCCCTGCAGCGTCGCGGAATTCAGCTGCTGGAAGGTCTTGAGGCTGTTGGGCTGCACGGACTGGCCGATTGATATGAACGACGACAGCGGGACCATGTCGCCATTCGCGGCGCGCACGTGGTACTTCAGAATCTGTTCCGTAGTGGCGCGTTCGCTGCGCGGCACTTGCGGGATTACCTGATAGCTACGGCCCTGAACCGCAAAGCGGTTCACATTGTTGCCGCCGAGCAGTGTTGCCAGCGTGGCACCAACATCCTGCATGGTCACGCCGAGCTTGTTTGCCCGGTCCTTGTCCACGATGAGCTCCGCTTGCGGAGTCGAAAACCGCAAATCGGCGTTGGTGAAGATGAACAGCCCACTCTTCTTCGCCTCTGCATCGATCGCGTCAAGCGTGCTGGCAAGCTGCGTATAGTCACCTGGATAAGTGATGACGAACTCGACCGGCATCTCACCGGCCCCTACGGGAATGGCTGACGGCGCGGTGGCAAACGCATTTACGCCTGCCACACCCATGAACTTGCCCTGCAGCTCACCCAGAACCGAGAGGTCCGAGCGCTCGCGTTCGCCCCACGGCTTCAGGATCAAGCCCATGAAGGCGCCATGCGATGTCGGAAATCCATTGATAGCAAAGAGGTTTTGCCGCTCCGGTACAGCCATGAACGTATCGGTCAACTGGTCCGTATAGGTCGTCAGATAGTCGAGGTTGGTGTGCTCCGGCGCGTTGATGAAGGCAAACAGCACGCCTTGGTCTTCGGCCGGCGCCAGCTCGCGGTTGATGGCATTGTAGAGAACACCCGACAGCACAACCGTCAGCACGGCAATCCAGGCAAAAACCGAACGCTGCTTGATTGTTCCATCAAGGCGGCGGCGGTAGAACCGCTGCATTGCGCCGAAAACGCGCTCCACCAGCCGCCCAAACCAACTGAGCTCTTCGTGCGGTTTCAGCATCTTCGATGTCATCATCGGCGACAGGGTCAAGGCAACGACACCCGAAACGATAACGGCGCCCGCCAGGGTGAAGGCAAATTCGCGAAACAGCGCGCCCGTCAGGCCCGAGGTGAAGCCTATCGGCGCATAGACCGCCGCCAGCGTGATGGTCATGGCTATGACCGGGCCGGTGATCTCACGCGCGCCCTTGATTGCCGCATCGTAGGGCGTCATGCCCTCCTCGATATGCCGGTGAATGTTTTCTACAACCACGATCGCGTCATCGACCACCAGCCCGATGGCAAGCACCAGGGCCAACAGGGTCAGCAGGTTGATGGAATAGCCGAAAGCCACCAGCACCAGCGCCACACCCACGAGCGAAAGCGGAATGGTGACCACCGGAATGAAGGTCGAGCGAAGATTGCCGAGAAACAGGAAAATGACCAGGATGACGATCAGCCCCGCCTCGGCCAGCGTCTTGCCCACTTCCCAGATCGACTCGTTGATGAACTCGGTCGCGTCATAGGCGATGTTGGCGTCAAGCCCCTGCGGCAGCCCGCGCTGCACTTCAGGCATCGCATCGCGCACGTCGGCGATCACGGTAAGCGGATTGGCATCGGGCGTCGCGGTAATGCCCATGAATACGGCTTTCACGCCGTCGAACGCGGCAGCGAAACTGTTGTTCTCCGGGCCAAGCTCAACCCTGGCAACCTGGCCCAGGCGGATGATCGTGTTGCCGCGTGTCGCCACAACAAGCTGTGCGAATTCCTCGGGCTTCTCGAGTGAAGTCTGGGCATTGATGTTCTTCTGGGTGAATTCCGCCTTCACCTCGCCGGCCGCAGTGGTGAAGTTGTTAGCCGCCAAGGCATTGCGCACATCGAGCGGCGTGATGCCCAGCGAGGCCATTTTATCAGGGTCGAGCCACACACGCATGGCGAAGGTCGAGCCGCCGAGAATTTCGGCTGATGCCACGCCATTGATCGCCTGCAGTCTCGGCCTCACAACACGGTCAAGGTAATCGCTGATCTGCGGCGGCGTCATCTGCCCGCTCTTGAAGCTGATGTACATCAGCGCAAAACCGGCACCTGTCGTACGCTTCACCACCGGATCGTTGGCCGCTTCCGGAAGCACGCCCTTGACCTCGTTCACCTTAGAGAGCACGTCGGCAAGCGCGCGGTCGCCATCGGCATCAAGGCGAAGCTTGAGAGTGATCGTCGAAATATTCTGCCCCGAGCTTGACTCGATCGTTTCAACACCCTCGGTCGAGGCCACTGCCTGCTGCAGCGGCGTTGTGATGAATCCCTTGATCTGGTCAGCGTTGGCGCCGGGATAGGCCGTGGTGATCTCGATCTTGGTATCGGCGACTTCCGGATACTGGCGAATCGGCAGCGTGAACACGGCCTGCAAGCCTGCCAGCAGGATGAGCAGACTCACCACCGTGGCCAGTACCGGTCGCTTTACGAAAATGTCGGTAAAATGCATGGCTCCGCCTCACTGTATGGTCGCGCTGTCGGCTGCCCGGAGTGCAACAGTATTGTCGATTTTGACCAAAGCGCCCTGGTCGATCTTGTTGTGACCGGCCGTCACCACCCGGTCACCCGGTTTCAGGCCTTCGGCAATCTGCACCCGCCCGTTGCGCATGGCGCCCGCCTTCACGAAGCGGCGCTCGATTTCGAGTTGCTCTTCCTTGTTGTTCGGGTCTGGCTTCTTGGCCGGCACAACAACGAACACGTTGTCGCCATAGAGCGAAAAAGTCACCGCCGTCTGCGGCACGGTTACGACGTCCTGCGGCGCACCCGCCTCGACCAGCACATTGGCGTACATGCCGGGCAATAACCGGCCATCAAGATTGTCGAGTTTGGCGCGCACCGTAATCATCCGGCTTGCTTCCGACATCCGGGAATCGGTCGTCGTGACGATGCCTTTGAATTCGGCATCAGGCCACGCATTGAACCGCACGGTTACCTTCAATCCATCGGCGATCCGACCGTAGTCCTCTTCGGTCACGTCGAAATCGGCATAGATCGGATCGACCTTCTGAAGCCACACCACCTTCTGGCCGGGCGCCACATAGCTGCCGACCGAAATGCTGCGCAGGCCCAGCTTGCCGTCCCACGGCGCGTAGACTGATTTCTGGGCGATCTGGGCTTGGGTGCGCTCGATGCTGGCCAGCAGCTGGTCGCGCGCCGTGCGCAGATTGTCGAGGTCGGCCCGGGCCGCGAAACCGCGGTCAAACACTTTCTGCTTGCGATTGAGTTCTTCCTCGGCGTTTGCCAGTTGCACCTGCAGGTTCTTGAGATCAGCTTCGTCCGCTGCCGTATCGAGCTGCACCAGCTTGCCGCCTTTTTTCACGCTTGCCCCCGACTCGAACAATGCTTCTGTCACCACACCGCCAACTTGCGGCGCGATGTCGATGCCTTCCGATGCCGTCAGCGTGCCAATACCGGAAATCTCAGGCTGCCAGATTTCGGCTTTGGCCTCTTCCGCGGACACCGTCTGGACCGGAGGCGGCGCGCTCTGAATGCTTTGGGCAATGAAAGACGGCAACGCATAGAACGACCACCAGGCGATGCCGCCGGCAAGGCCGCCGAGCAGAACAGTCACAAGAAGAAAATAAAAGGTGCGGCGAATCATAATGGTCTCCAAATCATTCGGCGGCCTGCGCAGCCATTTGCTTCAAAAGTTCCGCCTTCTTGTATTCCAAACATTTGACACCAGCTGTCAGCACAGCGTTGCCATACTCAGCTACAAAGCGGCCACCAGTCCCTTCGGTCTCGCTTTGGCTGCACTCGACAATACGGGCCAGGTCTTCATTGAGATGATCGAGTTGCTTCTGAATTGCCACCAGAATTACATCTGGCGAGATATAGTTCTGCAGCAACATCTGGAACAGAAACTCGGACTTGTACTTGTCCTTGGCCGGCAACACTGAAATTGCCTTTGCCAATGCGTTTTTGCCCGATTCAGTGATCACATAGACTTTTTTGTCTGGCTTGCCGGTTTGCTCTTCCTCACGGACTATAACCAGGCCTTCAACTGAGAGCTGGTTGAGCGCCGGGTATATGGAGCCGTAGCTTGCTTCAATGAAATGACTGAAAAGACCGTCTTCAACGTCCTTCTTGATTTCGTATCCCGAGGCTTCCCCCAGCGAGAGAATACCCAAACAAAGCGTGCGCACATTCATTTTGTATAACAATCCGATATATATCAATTCGATATACGCGGTATATATATCAAATTGATATAGGGTCAAGAAGTTTTTGCGACGCACCAAAAGCAATCGCCAGATTTCGCAGTCGCAAGTTAGGGCTCATAAAATGCTGAAAAACTAACCTAGGCTTGTATTCGATTTTGGAAGCCTCTAAGACCATCACTGAAAACGCAGCCGCCACATGCGCTGCGGACATGGGTTGGGATAAACTAAAGGGGCGCGCATGGAGTATCTTTACTTCATTCAACAGCTGATAAATGGCATAACACTTGGCTCCATCTACGGTCTCATCGCCATCGGCTACACTATGGTGTTCGGCATTATCGGCATGGTGAATTTCTCCCACGGCGATATTTTCATGGTTTCGGCCTTCATCGCCCTCATCGTTTTCCTGGTGGTTACAACTTGGCTCGGCATCGCTTCGGTATTCATTGCCGTCCTCCTGATGCTGATTATCAGCATGGCGCTAGCGGGTCTGTGGAACTGGGCCATTGAAAAAGTTGCTTACCGGCCCCTGCGCGGCAGTTTCCGCCTGGCCCCGCTGATTTCCGCCATCGGCGTTTCGCTAATCCTATCAAATTTCGTGCAAGTAGCTCAAGGTCCCCGTAATAAGCCGGTGCCGCCGCTGTTCAATGATACGATCCAGCTTGCAACCTGGGACGGTTTCACCGCCGTCCTCGCCTATAAGCAAATCGCCATCGTCTTAATCACGGCAATTCTTCTGGCTGGCTTTTGGTACATTGTTCAGAAAACCCCCTTGGGCCGCGCTCAGAGGGCATGCGAGCAGGACCGCAAAATGGCGGCCCTCCTTGGCATTGATGTGGACCGCACCATTTCGGCGACCTTTGTGATGGGTGCCGCCCTCGCCGCCGTCGCTGGCACCATGTATGTCATGTACTACGGAGTGATTTCCTATCAGGACGGCTTCATTCCCGGCATCAAAGCTTTCACGGCCGCCGTCCTCGGTGGCATCGGCTCGCTGCCTGGCGCTGTGCTCGGTGGACTGTTGATTGGTCTCATCGAAACTTTTTTCTCCGGCTATTTTTCGCTTGCATACAAGGATGTGGCCGCCTTCTCAATCCTCGTTGTCGTACTGATCTTCATGCCGCAAGGCATATTGGGTCGCCCCGAAGTGGAAAAAGTCTGACATGGCCGAACGCCGCAACATTGTACTGGGCGCTGCTGCCGTCGCAATTGTCTCGCTGGGAATGTTCGGTCCCTTGATCGGTCTCAAGACCGAACAGAACATGGCCAACGAATTGGTCCTTCTCTTCCGCCCATGGCACACGCTTGCGGCAATCTTCGGAGCTGTCGCCGTCTATATCATCGTCACCAGCCTCAAGGCCGCGAACGAAGGCCGCGTCAGAACTGTTGCAGTCAAGACTGAAAAAAGCCCCTTCCAAAAGTGGCTGGCACCGGGCGGCCTCGGCGCCTTGTTCCTCTACCCCCTGTTTATTGCACTGTTCGTCGGAGTATCGGGTATTCCGAAATGGGTCGACAATTTCGGCATCCTGATTCTGATTTACGTAATGCTCGGATGGGGATTGAACATTGTCGTAGGCCTCGCAGGCCTTCTTGATCTCGGCTACGTCGCATTCTACGCCATCGGCTCCTATTCATACGCGCTGCTCTCGTTGCATTTTGGCTGGTCTTTCTGGATATGTCTCCCCGTTGCGGGAATCCTCGCAGCCCTGTGGGGCGTCATCCTCGGTTTTCCGGTCTTACGATTGCGAGGTGACTATCTTGCCATCGTCACGCTGGCTTTTGGCGAAATCATCTATCTCATCGCCAAGAACTGGAAAAATTTCACTGGCGGTGGCGCTGGCATCTCGGCTCCGCGAATCACGTTTTTTGGAATCAAATTCGATGCTTCAGAGAATGGCTTCGCGGCCTGGGTGTCATGGGTCATGACCAGCATATCTGAAACTTTCGGCGGACCGGCAATCACCTTGGCCCATGCGCCGTGGTACCGCACAGTTTTCCTCTACTACACTATTGTCCTGCTCGCCCTGCTCACTGCCTATGTCACCCTCAGGCTGCGCCGCTTGCCAGTTGGCCGCGCCTGGGAAGCCTTGCGCGAAGATGAAATTGCCTGCCGCTCACTGGGCCTCAATACCACCAATACGAAGCTCACAGCATTCGCCTGCGGCGCCATGTTCGGTGGCCTGGCCGGAGCCTTCTTCGGCGCAAGGCAGGGCTTTGTTGATCCTGAAGGATTCAAGTTCATCGAGTCAGCTATCATCCTCGCTATCGTGGTTCTCGGCGGCATGGGATCGCTGATCGGTGTGGCCATGGCCGCTGTCGCCATGCAGGGCGGCACTGAGATCCTGCGCGAACTTGGCTTTTTGAAACAGGTCTTCGGCGACGACTTCCAGCCCGAGCTGTACCGTATGCTGATCTTCGGCGGCGCCATGGTGATCATCATGCTATGGAAGCCGCGAGGTTTCGTGTCGGTCCGACAACCAACCGCGTTTCTCAACGAAAGAAAAACCATCGGCCTGGAAAATGTCAAAGAGGGCCATGGCTGATGGCTTCTTCCGAAGTTCTGCGTGTCGAGCACCTGACAGTGCGTTTCGGTGGGCTCACCGCCGTTGATGATCTAAACTTTTCCGCAATGCATGGCGACATTACCGGCCTGATTGGCCCCAATGGCGCGGGCAAGACCACGGTGTTCAATTGCATCACCGGTTTTTACAAGCCCACCACGGGCCTCCTCTCCATGACCCATCCTAGCGGCAGGCAATTCTATCTCGACCGCATGGCCGATTTCAAAGTCGCCTCCACCGCTCATGTGGCCCGCACCTTTCAGAACATCCGTCTCTTTTCCGGCATGACAGCTCTGGAAAATCTGTTGGTGGCCCAGCATAATGTGTTGATGCGCGCTTCCGGCATGTCGGTATGGGGTGTGCTGGGTTTTCCCGTTTACAAGCACGCCGAAAAACGGGCCGCGGAAAAAGCCGCTGAATGGCTTGACAAGATTGGCCTCTATGACCGCGCCGATGATCCCGCAGGCGAACTTCCTTACGGGGCCCAGCGCCGCCTCGAAATCGCCCGCGCCATGTGCACCGACCCCGTGATCCTCTGCCTTGATGAACCAGCCGCAGGCCTCAACCCGAAAGAATCTGCCGAGCTCAACACATTGCTGCGCGGCATCCGCGATGAAACTGAAACTTCGATTTTGCTGATTGAGCACGACATGTCGGTGGTCATGCAGATTTGCGATCATGTGGTGGTTCTCGAATACGGCCAGAAAATTTCCGATGGCACGCCAGCTGAAGTCAAAGCTGACCCCCGCGTGATCGCGGCCTATTTGGGTGTTGACGATTCCGAAATCGAATCGGTGGCTTCTCTCATCGAAGAAGCCATTCCGGGGGTGAAAAAATCATGACCCCGATGCTTTCCATTCGCGGTGTCAAAACCTATTATGGCAAGATCGCAGCACTCAAGGGTGTCGACATTGATGTGAACGAGGGTGAAATCGTCACCCTTATAGGTTCAAACGGTGCTGGCAAATCGACATTGATGATGACCGTCTTCGGCAGCCCTCAGGCGCGCGAAGGCACCATCATCTTTGATGGCCAAGACATCACCAAAATGCCGACGCATCACATCGCGCGTCTTCGCATCGCTCAAGCGCCAGAAGGTCGCCGGATTTTTCCGCGCATGACAGTTATGGAAAACCTCCAGATGGGCGCAACCGTCGATGGTTACGCTCATGTCGAGGAAGATTTGGAAAAGGCCTTCGCGCTTTTTCCGCGTTTGAAAGAACGCCACAACCAGCGCGGCGGAACACTCTCTGGTGGTGAGCAACAAATGCTTGCCATTGCCCGCGCCCTGATGAGCCGCCCACGACTCTTGCTGCTTGACGAGCCATCGCTAGGTCTGGCTCCGCTGATTGTAAAACAAATCTTTGAAGCCATAAAAAAACTTAATCGCGAGCACAAGCTCACGGTTTTCCTCGTCGAGCAAAACGCTTTCCACGCCTTGAAGCTCGCTAACCGTGGCTATGTCATGGTTAACGGTCTGGTGACTATGAGCGGCAGTGGCGGAGATTTGCTTAAGCGTCCAGAAGTCCGCGCCGCCTATCTCGAGGGCGGAGCGCATTAGGGGATATTTATGGAAACCAAGACAATTCTCGTTTTCCTTCTCATTTCCGTTGTCCTTGGCGGCGGTGCTGCCACCATGATGGGGCGGAATTTTGCGGTCAACTGGCGCTCACCCATAGCTGTCATCGTGGCGGGCATTGGTTTGGCGCTGGGCGTGAGATTCCTGCATTATGCCCTTTTTCAAGAGAATTTGCTGACTCCCATGGGCTTCCTCGCTGATGCAATTGTGATCATCGCCTTCAGCCTTGTGGGTTTCCGTTGGCAGCGGGCTGACCAAATGACAACCCAATATTACTGGCTTTATGAACGCACTGGCCCCCTCACCTGGCGGGCCGTTACGAAAACGGGTGACAAAACTTGAGAGAAAGGCATATATGCAATCCCAAGGCGAGGTCATCCGCCGAAAGGGCCGTATCCGGCCCACTATAAACCACGACTAAGGGAGAACTAAATGACGAAGAACTGGATTAAGGGCATTGTCGCCGGGGCAAGCATGTTGCTGGCCACGGCTGCATATGCCGAAACACTGAAAATCGGGGTTGCTGGCCCATTCACCGGACCGAACGCAGCCTTCGGCGCACAGCTTCAGAAGGGCGCCGAGCAGGCAGCGGCGGACATCAACGCCAGTGGCGGCATCAAGGGCATGCAAATCGAAATCATGATCGGCGACGACGTGTCGGACCCGAAGCAGGGTGTTTCTGTTGCCAACAAATTTGTTGGTGACGGCGTCAAGTTCGTGATCGGCCACTTCAACTCTGGCGTCACGATGCCCGCCTCGGAAGTTTACCGCGAGAACGGCATGATGGCGATCACACCATCGGCCACGAACATCTGCGTGACCGACCGCAAGCTCGGCCCCTGCGGCGACAACTGGAAAGAAGCTGCCCCCGATCTTCTCATGTTCCGCACCTGCGGCCGTGACGATCAACAGGGTGCGGTTGCCGGCAAGTACATCACCGAAACCCTCAAGGGCAAAGTGGTTGCGGTCATTCACGACAAGACCCCCTATGGCCAAGGCCTGGCTGATGCGACCAAGGGCTACATCAATGCCAATGGCGTGACCGAAGCCATCTATGAAGGTGTGAACACCGGCGACAAGGATTTCTCAGCCCTCATTTCCAAAATGAAGGCCGCGAATGTCGAGATCGTCTATTGGGGCGGCCTGCACACGGAAGGCGGCCTCATCGTCCGCCAGATGCGTGACCAGGGCATGACCGCTGTGATGATGTCCGGCGACGGCATCACCTCCGATGAGTTCGCCTCGATCGGCGGACCCGGCGTTGAAGGCACCCTCATGACCTTCCCGCCTGACCCGCGCAAACGCCCGGAAGCGGCTGCCATCGTGAAGAAGTTCACGGACGCCGGCTTCAATCCCGAAGCTTACACCCTCTACACCTACGCCGCTCTGGAAATTCTCAAGGCCGCCATTGAAAAGGCAGACTCGCTCGAGCCAGCCAAGGTGGCCGCAGTCATGTATGGCGGCGACGCCTTCAAGACCGTCATCGGCGATATCGCCTTCGACAATAAGGGCGACATTACCCGCCCCGACTACGTTCTCTACACCTGGAAGAAGAACGCCGAAGGCAAGATCACATATACAACCGAATAATTCGGTTCTTCACAGACTTGAAACCCGCATGGTTCGCGCCATGCGGGTTTTTATTTGCGCAAAATTCACTTTGCGGAGATAACATGAGTATCATGTTGAAACGCGTTTTACAGATCGCAACTCTGGTCCTGATTGGCCTTTCCAGCACTAGCCCGGATGCCTCAGCAGAAATCCTCATCGCTACGGCTGGGCCCATGAGGGGCCAATATGCGGCACTGGGTGAACAACTGCGGCGCGGCGCTGAACAAGCCGTAACTGATATAAACGCCGCAGGTGGCGTGAACGGGCAATTGCTGGTGCTGGAAGTGGCGGATGACGCTTGCGACCCCAAGCAGGCGGTCACTGTGGCAAACCAGCTTGTGGCCAAGGGCATCAAGTTCATTGCCGGGCATTATTGCTCGGGCTCCTCCATCGCCGTAGCCAGGATTTATGACGCCGCGGGCATCATCATGATCAGCCCCTCCTCCACCGGCCCCAAGTTCACCAGCGAGGGTGGCTGGAATGTGCACCGCGTTGTCGGGCGCGACGATGCGCAAGGGGCATTCGCCGGTCGCGCCATCGCCAAGGCCTATGCCAGCAAGAGCGTTGCGATACTCGATGACGGCTCCGTCTATGGCGTGGCGCTCGCCGCCATGTTCAAGTCCGCCCTCAACGCGGGTGGCGTCACCGAGAAGGTGCGCGAAAGCTACAAGCCGGGCCAGAACGACTACAACGACATTGTGCAGAAAATCATCAGCGCCAATGCCGATGTTGTCTATGTGGGTGGCTACGCGGGCGAGGCGGGCACGCTGATCAGGCAGCTCCGTGATTTGGTGTCCCAGGCCCTTCTGGTGGGTGGTGACGCGATATTGGTGGAGCAATTCTGGTCAGTGGCTGGCACGTCGGGTGAAGGCGCGCTGGTGACGTTTGCGCCCGACCCGCAGAAATATGAGGCTGCCCGATCAGTTGTCGCCGCTTTCAAGGCAGCCGGTTACAATCCGGAGGGTCATACCCTGCATGCCTATGCGGCCGTGCAGGCCTTCGCCCAGGCCGCCAAGGCAACCCAGGGCTTTGATGGCAAGGCAATGGCCCAATGGCTGCGGGCGGGGAATACTCTTAACACGGTTCTGGGGCCAATTTCACTGGATTCCAAAGGGGATGTGAAAGATGCCAAATACGTGTGGTACAAATGGTCCCAGGGCAAGTATGCTGAAACCCAGCCGTTCCCGTAACAGAGATTCGCCATGAAAGCCTTCTTCGTCCAAATCAAGTGCGAGCTCGGCAAATCCTATGCGGTGGCGACAGCCATTGCGGACGCTGAAATCGCCTCGGAGATCTACTCAACTGCGGGGACTTATGACCTGATGGTGAAATTCTATTTGGAAGACAACGTGGATATCGGCCGGTTTGTTTCCGAGAGGCTTCAGCCGATCCCTGGCATTCGGGACACGACCACAATAATTACGTTCCGGGCGTTTTGAAAAAGATGCCCGCATGATCCCGCGCTATTCACGGCCTGAGATGACCCGGATTTGGGAACCGCAGACACGGTTTCGGATTTGGTTCGAGATTGAGGCCCATGCGGCTGATGCCATGGCCGAGCTTGGCATCGTGCCAAAGGCAGCGGCGGCGAAGATTTGGGAAACGGGCCGCGATGCGGTTTTTGATGTGGCACGCATTGACGCCATTGAGGCGGAAACCAAGCATGATGTGATTGCATTTCTGACCCATCTCTCCGAAATCGTGGGGCCAGAAGCGCGGTTCGTGCATCAGGGCATGACATCCTCCGACGTGCTCGATACCTGTTTCAACATCCAATTGGTGCGCGCTGCGGATTTGCTGATTGCAGATGTGGATTCTCTGCTGGCGGCGCTCAGGACCCGCGCCATCGAACATCAGGATACGATCTGCATTGGCCGCAGCCATGGCATTCATGCGGAGCCAACGACATTTGGTGTGAAGCTCGCTTATGCCTTTGCGGAATTTCAGCGGTGCCGGGGGCGGCTGGTTGCGGCAAGGCTGGAGGTTTCGACCTGCGCCATTTCGGGAGCTGTCGGCACTTTCGCCAATATTGATCCACGGGTTGAAGAATATGTGGCCAAGAAGCTTGGCCTGTCGCCAGAGCCCGTATCGACACAAGTGATCCCGAGGGACCGGCATGCGATGTATTTCTCGGTGCTGGCTGTCGTTGCCAGCTCAATCGAGCGGCTGGCCACGGAAATCCGGCATTTGCAGCGGACTGAGGTTTTGGAAGTCGAGGAGTATTTCTCGCCTGGCCAGAAGGGCTCATCAGCAATGCCTCACAAGCGCAATCCGGTGTTGACTGAGAACCTTACGGGGCTGGCGCGGCTGGTGCGCTCGGCTGCCGTGCCCGCGCTTGAAAATGTGGCGCTCTGGCATGAGCGGGATATTTCGCATTCCTCGGTTGAGCGCGGCATTGGGCCCGATGCCACAGTGCATCTGGATTTTGCCCTGCAGAGGCTCACTGGCGTAATTTCCAAGTTGCTGGTCTATCCTGAAAACATGAAGCGCAATCTGGACAGGCTGGGCGGGCTCGTCCATTCGCAACGCGTTCTTCTCGCTCTTACCCAAAAGGGCATGAGCCGGGAGCAATCCTATGCGGCTGTGCAGCGCAATGCCATGCCCGTGTGGCGCGGCGAAGGGAATTTTCTGGATTTACTTATGGCAGACAGCGAAGTTTCAACCCATTTATCCGTTGACGAGATCAAGTCGTTGTTTGACTTGGGTTATCACACCAAGCACGTGGATACGATTTTCAAGCGGGTCTTCGCATGAAGCCTTGACCGCAGCCTAAGACTCGGGCGAGGTGGTGCCATGGAACTCATTTCAGATACAAAGGCGCTGACCACGCTATGCAAAGCTATGGCGCATGAAGCGTTTGTCACCGTCGACACGGAATTCATGCGCGAAAGCACCTATTGGCCCAACCTTTGCCTCATTCAAATCGCTGGCCAGGAAATCAATGGGCTGATTGACCCGATGGCCGAGGGTATCGACCTCAAGCCGTTCTTTCAATTGATGAAGAACGAGGCGGTTCTTAAGATTTTCCATGCGGCGCGCCAGGATATTGAAATCATGGTGCATCTTTCTGGCACGGTGCCGCATCCGGTGTTTGACACCCAAATCGCCGCCATGGTGTGCGGCTTTGGCGATCAGGTGAGCTATGAGGCCATCGTCCGCAAACTGGCAAAGGCGCAAATTGACAAATCATCGCGGTTTACGGATTGGTCGCGCAGGCCATTGACTGAAAAACAACTGGCATATGCATTGTCGGACGTCACCCATTTGCGGACGGTTTATGAGAAGTTGAAAATTGAGTTGGACAGCACGGGGCGCGAGCCTTGGCTGGCGCAGGAAATGGATATTCTCACGGCGATTGAAACCTATAGGACGGAGCCTGAGGATGCATGGAAACGCATCAAGGTCCGGTTGAAATCCAAAAAGCAGCTGGCGGTCCTGATCGCGGTTGCGGGCTGGCGCGAGTTGGAGGCGCAGGAGAAAAACGTGCCGCGCTCGCGGGTCATCAAGGATGAGGCGGTGGCAGAAATCGCCACCCAAATGCCGCAGACAAAGGAAGCTCTTGGACAATTGCGCGCCCTTCCCCGGGGCATGGGAAATTCGCGTCTTGGCGATGGCTTGCTGAAAGTGATCAAGGAGGGCCTGGCGCGCGATCCGGACACCCTGCCCCACACCAACTGGGGGCGCGATGAAACGAGCGAATCAACCCAGGCCGCCGCCGAAATTTTGAAGCTGGCCTTGAAGATTGTGTGTGAGCGCGAAGGCCTGGCCCCCAAGCTCATTGCGAATACGTCCGACATAGAGGCCGTTGCCGACAGTGACGAGGCGGACGTTCCGCTCATGCATGGCTGGCGCCGCGAGGTGTTTGGCAATGTGGCGCTCGAATTGAAGCACGGTCGCGCCATGATCGGATTCAGGGATGGCCGCGCGGTGATTACTCAATCACAACCTTAGCAGTCCGGCCCATTTCGGCGGCAAGGCCTGCCAGGCGCTTTTCCACCCGCTCGCCCATGAGGTCCTGCAATTTCTTTGGCAAGGCGAGCTGGAGAGTTTTGCCATCGGCCATTCGCAATCCAATCTTGGGCAGCATCCCGGGCATGGCGGCGGAAAGAATGTAGGCCAAACGGAAGATTGAACTCAGGAGGTGGGCGCGGGAAATGTGGTTGTCATCAAGCAGGTTCACCAACCCATCACCCATATCCACGCCTTCATAGCGGTAGAAAATGGTGAGCGCGAGAAAGACCCGGCCCGGATGATCAATGCCGACAAACGCCGCCTGGGAAATCATGCCGAGTGAGCGCTCGGCGCGATAATCGGGATGGGCGCGCCAGCCTATGTCGGCCAGCAGGCAGGCGGCATAACGCAATCGCTTTTCAAGTTCGGTTTCCTTGATGCCCGAAACGCCGAATATCTGATCAGTCCAGTCACATAGTTCCAGTTCGTGTTCCGGCGACCTTGCATAGCGGCGGGCGAAATCCCAGCATGACGACAACAGCGCATCGGATTGCATCTTGCGGCGTGGCAGTTTGGAATAGAGCAGGCCTTCGCGCACGCCATACACTGATGCGACGACGTCGGTTGCCTTGCATTTCAACAACAGGCGATGAAGCACCAGCGCGCCAAACGGCAATGTGTCTGAACGGCTTCTGGAAACTTCCCGGACGTTTCGAAGCGATGAGGCGGACAGTCCAGAGACCAGATCGGCCACGGACGAAGCCTGCTGGCGTGTCATGGAGTAGTGATGCAGCACGTGCAGCGGATATTTGTTCTGCGCCATGTGAAGCCTGGCCAGGTTTCGCCACGTGCCACCAACGGCATAAAAACTGCGGTCCTTCATGTTCTCAAGCAGTTTTGCCTTCT
Organism: Rhodobiaceae bacterium; assembly: GCA_031375195.1. Taxonomy (GTDB): domain Bacteria; phylum Pseudomonadota; class Alphaproteobacteria; order Rhizobiales; family Aestuariivirgaceae; genus Aestuariivirga. The sequence goes on along the minus strand of JANMHO010000116.1, from coordinate 8,576 downwards.
CCAGGTATTCATCAACGATATCTTTGGCCCGCTTCATCGAGCCGCCGGACATGTCAATCAACCGGAGTGGCCCCAGTGGCAGGGTAATGCCATCGCGCAGCTTGCCGTCCTGCACGTCAATCAATTCGAGCGAGCCGCCGCCCAGGTCACCCACGATGCCATCGGCTTCGGGAATGCCGGCTATTACACCGAGTGCTGCGTAACGTGCTTCCTCCTTGCCGGTTAAAATATTGATGCCAACGCCGATTGCCTCTTCGGCGCTTTCAATGAAAGCCTGGCCATTTTCGGCCTCGCGGGCCGCTGCTGTGGCCACCGCGAAAACCTGCTTCACGCCGATTTGCTTGGAGAGGGCACGAAACCTGCGCAAGGCGGCAAGGGCGCGGACTATGCCGCCTTCGGCCAGCTTGCCGGTGATGGCCACGCCCTTGCCGAGGCCACAGAGGATCTTCTCATTGAATACGGGGGTGGGCGAACGGCGCAATCCGTCATAGACCACGAGGCGCACGGAATTGGACCCAATATCCACCACGGCCACCGGACGATAACTCGGCGGTTCTGTTCTAAAGCCTTTGTGCCAACTCACTTCCGAACCCTGGACTTTCCTTTAGGGGCAGCATTTTTTCCAGCCACACTACCTTTGAGCGCACGGCCTCGTCCAGAGAGCGATGGATTATTCATGAAATAATCATGGGCATTGAAAGGCGCTTCCTTGGGGCCCGGAACAATGCGGCGGGCCGAACCATCCGAGAGAATTTGCCAGCTCTGCTGATTGTCCTTGAAGTTCACCACCATGATCTGATCCTGGATCTGCTCATGCACGGTGGGATTCTCAATTGGAATAAGGGTTTCAACGCGACGATGCAGATTGCGCTGCATCAGGTCAGCGGAACCGATGTAGACCAGCGCCTTGGCATGGGGCAGACCGTGGCCAGCGCCAAAACAGATGATGCGCGAGTGTTCGAGGAAGCGCCCGACAATGCTTTTCACACGGATATTCTCCGAAAGACCCGGCACACCTGGGCGCAGGCAGCAAATGCCGCGCACAACGAAATCAATCTTAACGCCCGCCTGGCTTGCGTTGTAAAGCGCATCGATTATTCCGGCGTCCACCAGCGAATTGAATTTGCCCCAAATTTGCGCCGGACGACCGGCCTTGGCGTGGGCGATTTCGTTTTCAATGTTTTGCAACAGCCGGGATTTCAAATTGATGGGCGACAATGACAGCTTTTCCAAATCTTCGGGCTCGGCATAGCCGGAAATGAAATTGAAAAGCCGGGCCGCATCGCGGCACAGGGCTGGATCGCAGGTGAAAAATGACAGGTCGGTGTAAATCTTGGCGGTGATGGGATGGTAGTTGCCGGTGCCGTAGTGCACATAGCTTCGCATGGTGCCGCCTTCGCGCCGCACGACCATGGAAACCTTGGCATGGGTTTTGAGTTCGATGAAGCCAAACACCACCTGCACACCGGCGCGCTCCAAATCGCGGGCCCACTGAATATTGGCTTCCTCGTCAAAGCGCGCCTTCAGCTCAACCAGAGCCATGACGGACTTGCCCGCTTCCGCCGCCTTGGCGAGGGCTGCGACGATGGGAGAGTTGTTGGAGGTACGGTAGAGGGTTTGCTTGATCGCCACCACATCCGGGTCGCTGGCGGCTTGCAGGATAAACTGCACGACGACATCGAAGGACTCGTAAGGATGATGAACAACAAAATCCTTTTGGCGAATGGCTGCAAAGCAATCGCCGCCATGGTCGCGCACCCGCTCCGGGAAACGCGCGACATAGGGTGTGAACTTCAGGTCTGGCCGCTCGTCAAGAATGAGTTGCTTGGTGTCGGCGTAGCCAACCAGGCCGTGGCATGTCACGGTTACATCCTCGGTTACATCAAGCTGGCTCGCGATAAAGCTGCGAATGCCCGCCGGGCAATCGGCATCCACTTCCATCCGGATCACCTGGCCCCTGCGGCGGCGCTTGATGGCGCTTTCGAACAGGCGGACAAGATCTTCGGCTTCTTCTTCAATTTCAAGGTCGCTGTCGCGGATGATGCGGAACAGACCCTGCCCCAGCACGTCATAACCGGGGAATAGCTTCGGCACAAAAACCCGCAGCATGTTTTCAAGCGAGATAAAGCGCGGCCTTGACCCGGGCAAGCGGATGAAGCGTTCGAGTTGCGGCGGAATGGGAAGCAGGGCGTTCATGGTGCCGCCATCGCGCCGGCGATTCAATTCCAGGGCAATAATAAATCCACGGTTGAGAATGAAGGGAAACGGATGGGCGGGGTCAATGGCAATGGGTGTGACGATGGGAAGGATATGCTCGAGAAAGCGATTGTCGAGCCACTTGTGTTCCTCAGGCGTAAGGTCATTCTCGCCGACAATCATGATGTTGTTGTCGGCCAATTCCTGCTTAAGCTGAAGCCAGCGGAGATCCTGCTCGGCCATCAATTCCTGGGCAAATTTCCTGATCTTTTCCAGCTGCTCGGAGGCGTTCAGGCCATCATCGCTTATCTCGACAATCTGCTCGCGCACCTGGCCCACCAGGCCCGCCACACGCACCATGAAAAACTCGTCGAGGTTGTTGCCGGAGATGGACAGAAAACGCAGGCGCTCGAGCAGCGGATGGTTGCGATTGCAGGCTTCTTCCAGCACCCGCATGTTGAAGCCCAGCCATGACAGCTCGCGGTTGAAGAACCGTCGCGGGTCGTTCATGCCGATGGGGCTCAAGCTTTGCGAAGTTGTGGCGTCGTTCACCGGTTTGTCTCTCAGAAACACTTCATATTATTCGATAATCCGCAGTTATGACAGAATGGTGAAACCAGAGCGTTAAAGACCTATTCGTCTTCATTGAAGAGCTTCGGAGCATTGAAATTGCTCATTATTCTGGCCACAAAGGGACGGGTCACCTCGGCCTTTTCTTCCCAGGCCCGGCGGTCAATCTCTGCCACCAGGGTGCGCGCGGACTCCAGCGACCTTGGCATTCTGGTTAACATAAAACTAATTGTGGTTTCCTCCGGGGCGATCTGCCGGTCGAGGAACAGCTTTACCAACACGCCGCGGAGCAGCGCATCATCGGGTGGCAGTATCTCGACCAATGGCAGCGCCCGCAATCTTGAGGCGAGGTCCGGCAGGGATATTTTCCACTGCTGCGGTCGCGTCTGTGACGTCAGCAACAGGCTCGCCGATTGCTGCTTGGCCAGATTCAGCAAATGGAACAGTGCTGTTTCGTCAAGCGCGGTTTCCGGGGCATCCTCAAGCGCCAGCGCTCCACCAGACAGCAGCTCTGGTGCGTTTTCCACTTGCACATCTTGCGCGCGGGCAAACTTGGCCTCGGCGCGCTGGCGCCAGACTTCGGCCAAGTGCGACTTGCCGCTTCCTGGTGGTCCAACCAGCATTACGGTTTTTGACGGCCACGCTGGCCACTGATCAACCAGTGCGACGGCTGCCGCGTTTGAACCGGTTACCAGAAAATCATCACGGCCCAGGGCCTGGCGATGGGGAAGGTCGAAGGCGAGTTGCCGGCTTCTGCCTGTCATTTCGCTGGCTTGCGCAGGGGTTTTTCACTTGGGATGCCGCGATAGAGTTTGCTCGCCAGATATTGGGCAAGGGCGAAGCGCACGAGCACACCGGCCGCGGCGGCCATGGGGACCGCCAGCAACAAGCCGACAAAGCCAAAGATGTAGCCAAATGCAAACAGCGCAAACATGAGCCACACGGGATGCAGGCCAATGCTGCCACCCACCAGTTTGGGTGACAGGAAGTTTCCTTCAATGAACTGGCCAACGGCAAAAATGCCAACAATGACCAGCATACTCACATAGTCAGGCCAGAACTGCACCAGCCCCACGCCAATTGCCATGATGCCGCCAAGCAAAGCGCCGACGAATGGTATGAAGCTCAGAAGTCCAGCGGCCAGGCCGATGACAAGCCCGAATTTCAACCCGGCGATCGAAAGGGCAAGGGCGTACATCACGCCGAGCAGGAGGCAGACAGTGCCCTGCCCGCGGATGAATCCGGCCATGGCCGCATCCATGTCGGCGGCGATTGTTCTGATTGCATCGGCATGATCGCGCGGCAGCCAGCCATCGACTTTGGCAACGATCTTGTCCCAGTCGGCCAGGAGATAGAAAGCCACAATGGGCGTGACCACTATCAGCGAAATGATGTTGACAAGCGCCAGGCCACCGGACCAGACCGAAGCGACAAGTGTCGCCGTCCAGCCTGCGGCTTTGCCCGCTATGTCGGAAACCGAACCTTGAACATCCGTTCCGGATTTGGCAATGGCGTCCTTGATCCATTGGGGCGCTGCTTCATTGAAACGCGCCAGCAGCGCCCGCATGAGGGTTGGCAGGTCACCGGCGAATTTGACAATCTGGTCGCCAAGGATTGGCACGATCAGCAGCAGAACCAGAACCAGCAGAAGAATGCTGAGACCCAGGATGACGAGGGTCGCAGCCACCCGTGGCAACCCCATGCGCTCCAATGCATCGGCAACGGGATCAAGAAAATAGGCCAATACGAGGCCCGCGATAAATGGCAGCAGGATGGGACTGAGCAGCCACAGCGCGACGACGAATGCCAAAAATGAAATCAGCCAGAAGGAAACCTGCCGTTGAAGCGTCATTTGGCTGGTCTACTCCTGTTTGCCATTGGCCATATGTTGAACCCAAGTCCACATATACAGCGCTCCGGAGCCAAAGGTCAAAATTCCAACGCTGAAAAACCCCGCGGACAGAACTGATTGCAAATCAATCTTGAGCGCCAGAAATCCCAGCACGAAAACCGCCAGTATGATTTGCGCGGCGGTGTTCACCTTGCTGGGCATCGAAGGCGCCATTTCAATCTTCTTGCCCAGCACCCAGGACAATATGACCGCGCCCACAATCAGAATGTCGCGGGTTACAACGAGGATGACGAGCCAGGCCGGCAAGACCTTCAGCAGGCCGAGCGAGACATAAACTGAAACAAGAAGCGCCTTGTCGGCGATGGGATCGAGATAGGCGCCAAGCTCGGTGTGCTGATTGAAACGGCGCGCGATGAAGCCATCCACGCCATCGCTGATGCCGGCGACCATGAAGGCAAAAAATGCCAAGGCGTATTCGCTGGAGATGATCAGCCACACGGTCAAGGGCACTAGCAGTATGCGGCCAATGGTTATGAAATTCGGCAGGTTCATGCGGGGCTCATGTGAGCGGCTGGATTATCCAACTGCCTCCCACCTGCGAGAGCGTCAATCCCATTTCCTGGATGGAATTTTGCATCTCGGTTAAATCCCCCACATACATAAGGCGGATGACAGCGCCGTTGCCTGCGAGCGTTGACACATCGACACCGATCACGCCGGGTGTGGAGAGAATGCGCGAGCGAATTCCGTTCCATTCCGAAGGGCTGGCAAAGGGGACGGTAACCGGAATGGAAGCGGACTCTCCGTCGCCGCCAAATCCGCCTTCCGCTTCGGATTGCGCCACCGCCTTCTGTTTGTCTGACCGGTATTTGTCCACCATCACGGCATGGAAGCGCGATGCGGCAATCGCCGCAGAAGCTTCCGGGCTTGGTGGCTCAGAAGTGAATGTCTTGTCAAACGTGATCTTGCCCAGCTCGGAGTTGCCGGTCATGGTGGCGCGAATGCCGCCGCCTTCAATGGCTTCAGCCGTGGTCACCAGCACGGTTTTCGCGCCGTAGCGGCGGCGGAGGGATTCCAGTTTCACCGGGCTTAGCTCAAGAACATCCTCGAGGGTCACAGCATTTGCATCTTCCAGGTCGCCCAAGGGGATTATGAGTGGCACCTGGGTCTGCCCAGCGTGGAGATCAGTCCAGGCCCGCCGCCATGGATTGTCCCCCCACAGCACAAGCCCCTCGGGGGTTTTCCACAATGGAATAACCAGCATGGGAATGGCCTGGTCGGCAGCGACATTCACGCCGTATTGGGCGAAAAGATTGTAAATCTTCGTAGGCAGGAACCTGACGGTGAACTTGCCGATATAGCGGCCGGGGCCGGTGTTTTCTTCCTCAATCGACAGGGACTTGAGCAGCGGGAGCACGTCTTTGGTCTCCATGCCAGCGATTACTGTCGCCAAGGATTCATTGCCCAGCCGCCGCGCCAGCATGACAATGGCTTTCATCTGGACATCGACCAACGCCTTGTTCTTGGCGGATGCGGCGTCCTTGTCGGTCACGTCCACCTCGACACCCTGCACGGCGAAGATGTTGGTTTCCACCGGCCCGCCTGCGCGGGCAACCACCGGGCAGCCAAGCATGATCATCGCGGCCATGAGAACCAGCCACATTTTCCGATGAATCATGCCGTCAACCGCTCCATTTCCCTTGGTGATTTCCCACCATCACGCTTTATTCATGCGCCACTTCAGGCTAAGAGGCCTCTTTACCACGAATAATGGGGCAAACTAGCGGCATGCGCAGCGGCAAACAAGCGGCAAGAAACGGCGTCACCTATGCGGACGCTGGCGTTGATATAACCGCTGGAAACGCGCTGGTGGACGCCATCAAGCCATTGGCGCGCGCAACCCGCCGCAAAGGGGCTGATTCCACACTGGGCGGCTTTGGCGGACTGTTTGACCTCAAGGCCTGTGGCTACAAAGACCCCGTGCTGGTGGCCGCCAATGACGGTGTGGGCACCAAGCTGCGGGTGGCCATCGAAACCGGGCTGCACCACGGTGTAGGCGTTGATCTCGTCGCCATGTCAGTCAACGACCTTGTTGTGCAAGGTGCAGAACCGCTCTTCTTTCTGGATTATTTTGCTACAGGGAAACTTGATGTAGCCCAGGCGCGGGCCGTGATTGCAGGGATTGCCGATGGCTGCAAGCAGGCGGGCTGCGGTCTGATTGGCGGTGAGACAGCAGAAATGCCCGGCATGTATCACGGGAAGGATTATGACCTCGCAGGATTTGCCGTGGGTGCGGTTGAGCGCAAGCGCATTCTGCCTGCGAAAGATGTGGGCGCCGGAGATGTGATTTTGGGACTGGCCTCATCGGGCCCGCATTCGAATGGCTATTCGCTCATTCGCAAGATTGTTGAAATGAGCGGGCTTGGCTATGCTGCACCCGCACCATTTGCGGCTGGCAAGTCCCTCGGCGAAGCATTGCTCACACCCACACGGATCTATGTAAAGCCCTTGCTCAAGGTGTTTGCCAAGAGCAAATCCATCAAGGCACTGGCACATATTACGGGCGGTGGCTTCCTTGAAAACATCCCCCGGGTTTTGCCCAAGGGAATGGTTGCTGACATCAATCTGGACAACGTGCCTTATCTGCCAGTGTTCAACTGGCTGCAGGAAATCGGCGGCACATCAGAGCGCGAAATGCTGCGCACGTTTAACTGCGGCATTGGCATGATCGTGGTGGTGAAATCGAAAGATGTAAAATCGGTAGCCGCAATCCTCAAAAAATCAGGCGAAAAAGTTGTCACCCTCGGCTCCTTGCGCAGGCGTAAAGGCATGGAGGAACAGGTGGCAACGACCGGCAGTTTACGCATTCAATGAGCCGCAAGCGCGTTGGCGTTTTGATTTCCGGGCGCGGATCCAACATGGCGGCGCTTGTGGAAACCGCGCGCAATCCAGCCTATCCAGCAGAGATTGTTTGTGTTGTTTCGAACCGGCCTGATGCAGCTGGACTGCAATTTGCGCGGGATAACAACATTGCGGCGCACGCCATTGACCATAAACAATTTTCTTCGAGGGAAGAATTTGATTCAGCCCTCAATGATTACCTGCAATCGCAGCGGCTCGATATTGTCGCCTGCGCCGGCTTCATGCGCATCATGTCGCCGGTCCTGACCAGGGCCTGGGCGGGCCGCATGATCAACATTCATCCTTCGCTGCTGCCGCTCTACAAAGGCACGCACACACATGCGCGCGCTTTGGCGGATGGTGCCAAAGTGCATGGCTGCAGTGTGCATTATGTCTCGGCTGAATTGGATTCAGGCCCCGTGATTGCGCGGGCCGAAGTTCCCGTGTTGCCTGGTGACACGCCCGAAACCTTGGCCGCGCGCGTGCTGGTGGAAGAGCATAAGCTCTATCCCAAGGCGCTCGCCATGGTCGCACTTACGTAAATACATCCAGTTGCGGCTGGCCGGTTTCCTTCCGCACTTCCTCCTGCCAGCGCTTTAACAATACCTTGCGGCGTTCCGGGTATTTGTCTTTCAATACGTCCATCGCCAGCATGCGATCCGTGCGGAAGGAGCGGAAATCCTGGCGCAGTTCGCACCAGCCGATGATGATGCGCTGCGCATCGAAATAAGAAACGGCGATTGGCCAGATCACGCGGGAAGTTTCCGCCCCCTCCTCAGCGCGATAATTCAACGACACTTTTTTGCCCTCGCGGATGGCGCCGCGGAACAACGCCACGTCAATCTTGTCCTGCACATGGGCATAGCGCGGCGGCACAAGCAGCGCCGCATCAAACAGGAAAGGCCGCAGCCGTTCAGGCAGTACGGTGCCGATTTTGGCGACCGTGTCCTGTGCCGCGCGTGACAGGTCCACATCGCCCCGCCGCATGACCCAGCGCAGGCCCAGCATCACAGCTTCAAGCTCATCGGTGGTGAACATCAACGGCGGCAGGTCGTAG
>JANMHO010000070.1:0-10356 GCA_031375195.1 Rhodobiaceae bacterium | reverse complement strand
GATGGGCTTTCATATCGGCGTTGCGACAAATGACAGCCGCTATTCAGCCTGCAACCATATGAGCCATCTTGGCGTGTTTGAAATGTTCGATGAGGTGATTGGGGCTGACTCTGTTCCCGCGCCAAAGCCATCTGGAGACATGATCCGGAAATTCGCGGCGACAACAGGTCTTGATGTTGCCGAGATCGCCATGGTCGGAGACAATCCACACGACATCGATGAGGCCCGAAATGGCGGGGCGGGCCTTGCGATTGCGGTCCTGTCCGGCAATGCCACGCATGATGGTATTGCGCATTTGGCTGATCACACGCTCGAAAGCATCTCCGCTTTGCCAAAGCTTCTGAAGTCGCTTGTCCATGTTTTATGATGCGGCCCGCAATGATCATGGTTTTGCCAATGATCCTTTCAAGGCTCTGGTGGCGCCGCGTCCGGTGGGTTGGATTTCAACGCTTTCGGAAACGGGCGCTGCGAATCTTGCGCCTTACAGCTACTTCAATGCGTTTTCGCAAGACCCGCATTATGTTGCATTCGGCTCTGGTGATTACAAGGATACGATCAGGAATGTCGAAGCCACGCGCGAATTTGCCGTGAATCTGGTTTCCTTTGCGTTGCGCCAGGACATGAACCGGAGCTCGGCGAGAGTGGCTTCCCATGTTGACGAGTTTGAACTGGCAGGCATTGAGAAAGCCCATTGCCAAATGATCAAGGCGCCGCGTGTGGCCAAAAGCCCGGCTTGTTTCGAATGCCGCCTGCACCAGATCGTGGACCTGCCCAGTGACGAGGGGCAGGTTGCCAATTGGCTGGTTGTGGGCCGTGTGATCGGTATCCACATTGACGACCAGTTCATCGAAAGCGGGCGCGTGAACACGGCCGCCATGAACCTCGTGGCCCGCCTGGGCTATTCGGAATATGCCACCGTAACCGAAGCCTGGCGCATGCGACGGCCGGAATAGGCGCAGGCCACAACCCATGAGTGTTGTCAGATTGCAGTGAGTCGCGGCGCGAGTCATGAATGGGGGCGGAGCGCCGCAATCTTGCCACAGTCTGGCTGCCTGTTGACAACTCGTTTTTGAATCGTTGATTCAATGAGTTATACCCTGGTGATAACCTGTGGAAAACCTGCTTAACCTCTCATTAACCATGGAGGCGCAGGAGTCGAACATAGGAAAAACTGGGGTAAGTAAATAAGTCGTGTGACAAGGAATGGGTAGAATGGTTGAGTGCCTTCTGATTGACAGGGATGCCAACGAGCGTAAGCGGGTTTCGCAGCTGTTGGGCGATCTGGGTTTGAAAGCGGCGGAGAGGTCAGCCGCGATTGAGGGGCTCAAATACTGCAATGACAATTTCACCGATGTGGTGGTGATGGCAACGTCTGCGGGCGGCATGGCGGCACGTGACTTCATCCGGCAGGTTCGCAAGTCTCCGCGCGGCAAGAAAACCGTGGTTATCCTCTACTCGGCCAAGCCGAATGCCGAGGAAATCAGCCAGTCGATACTGGAAGGGGCGGCGGATTTCATCATGCAGCCGTTTGACCGCGAGTTGCTGCAATTCAAGCTGCATCAGGCCGGCGTCATTTAACCATTCGTCATGTTTCAGGTGTTTATGACCTGTTAATTGGCATGGTGAACCATTTGTTAAACCTTGCTGGCTAACCTCACCCAATCAAATAGTAATTGGATTGGCTCCGTGATGCGTATCGAACCCAAGCCTAGTCTCGACACCAGTGTTTTTTGCGAAATCATTGAATCGGGTGATACCGTTGCCCGCATTAAGCTGGCTGTTCAACTTTCTGCATTTGTCGCCGACGGTGAAAATTCCGAAGGCGAACGCAATCAGGTCGTTCCGGTCATTTTGAAGCTGTGCGTTGATCCGGTCAGGGAAGTGCGGCAGACGCTGGTGAACGGGTTTGTTGGTGTCAAGGATTTGCATCCTGATATTGTATTTTCGATTATCGCCGATGATGATGATATCGCCTTGCCGTTTCTTCATGCGACGCCGGCGCTCAACCACTGGCACATGCTGGCTGTCCTCCGCGTAGGTGACGAGATTCGCCGCTCTGCGATCGCCAAGAGGCCCGATATTTCTGACGCCGCTTTGACCTTTATCATCAATTCTGGTTCGCTTGAGCTTTGCCTGATAGCGCTTTGCAATTCCGCCGTTCAGTTTGATGATGTCGGCTATCACACGCTTTATGACCGCTTTGGCCAAGCGCCTGAAATGGTGGACCTGCTGCTCAGCCGCTCGGATTTGCCGCTCGATATTCGCATTTTGCAGGCCAAGCGCGCCTCGGACCGGATGCATCAGCTGATGTCCGCGAAGGCTTGGATACCAGCCAATGATGCGGCGGAGCTCGTGGCTGACGCGGAAGAAACCGCGATCCTGCGCATTCTGGTGGATGCCAGCAATCAGGAATTGGCGCGGGCCATTCCATTCCTGGTGTCCAAAAACATGCTCATTGCATCCATCATCGTGCGCTCTGCGGCGATTGGTGAAATGCGCGTGGTGCAGTGGTCGTTGGCGCATCTGGCGGGTGTGAGCTTGTCGCGCGCCCATGAACTTATGTATGGCCGTGGTTTTCTGGGCTTCAAGTCGCTCCACAGCAAGTCCGGCCTGCCGCAATCATGTCTCGGAATCCTGCAGGCAGCCTGTGATGTTGCCAAAGACATGGACCGGGAAAATGTTGATCTCGACCCTGAAAAGTTTGGCCGCTGTCTGATCGAAGCCCTGATGACGCGCTATGAAAACATGAACTCGGCCGAGAGGGCGAAAAACCTGGAGTTTATCGGACGTTTTGCTGAAGACCGTGTGCGCCAGATCGCCAAGCGCCTGAAAGCAGACATCGCGCGGGCGGCGTAGATTTCTAAACCTCGATATTGTCAATCAGCCTTGTTGTTCCTAGCCAGGCCGCCGCGAATAGCCTTAAGGGTTCATCCGTGTTGGGCAGCGGCACTGCCAGGGTTTCGGCATTGCGGACCGTTACATAGTCCACCCTGAAACCGAGGGTTGTCAGTGATCGGGCGGCGGCGCGGGTCGTGGTTTGAAGGTCCGTGCCCTGGCGGATTTTGTCGGCGGCCTGGGTCAATGATTTGTAGATTGCGGTTGCGTGTTGCCGCTCCACTTTGCTCATATATTGATTGCGCGATGAAAGCGCCAGGCCATCTGGACCGCGCACGGTTGGCACGCCGACGACTTCAATCGGCATGTCGAGATCTTTCGCCAGGAATTTCACGACCTGCAATTGCTGGTAATCCTTCTCGCCAAACATCGCGTAGTCAGCGCCGCTTTGAATGAAGAGCTTGGCCACAATCGTCGCCACGCCGTCAAAGAACTGGGGACGGAATTTGTCTTCAAGATTGGCCTTGGCAGGCCCCCCCAGGGAAATCACCGTCGAAAAGTTCTCGCCGTAAATCTGGTCCATCGCCGGCGCGTAGATCAGGTGCGCGCCTGCCTTGGTGAGTTTGGCCATGTCTCCCGTCTCGTCGCGGGGATAGCGGCTCAAATCTTCCCCGGGAGCGAATTGCTTGGGATTGACAAAAATAGTTACGATCACGCGATCGGCATGTTTGAGGCCGGTTTTCACCAACTGCAAATGGCCCTCGTGCAGCGCGCCCATCGTCGGCGCAATGGCATAGCTGTAGCCCTTGGCGCGCCAATTGCCCGTTTCACGGCGCAATGCTTCGACGGTACGGACGATTTTTGGCTTCACGGCGGGCTGCCCCTGATTCTTTGACTCAGCAGAACTGGCACCAGCTTTACTTGTTCCTTGGCAAAGGTGGAATGGGTAATGATAGGGTTGGAATCGGGAGTGACCCATGGGTGCCAATTTAAGCAGTCAACTGTTTGCAGACGAAGCCGCGCTGGTGAGGCAGCTGGCCGCGGAGGCCTTGCTCAGCTCTGAAGAGCAGGGGCGTGTCGCGGATTTGGCAGGCAGTCTTGTTTCTGCCGTTCGCGCGAACCGGCGCGGCCAGGGCGGGATTGACGCTTTCATGCAGGAGTATTCGCTGTCGTCGGACGAGGGCGTGGTGTTGATGTGCCTGGCCGAAGCGCTGCTGCGCATTCCGGATGCGGGAACCGCCGACAGGCTGATTGCTGACAAGATTGGTGGCAAGGACTGGGAAGGCCATCTGGGCCAATCCGAGTCCCTGTTTGTGAATGCCTCCGCCTGGGGATTGATGCTCACGGGGCGGATTGTGGAGCTGGGGCAAGGCACGAAAACCGACACGGGCAGCTACCTCAGGCGGTTGATCACCAAATCTGGAGAACCCATCATTCGCCAGGCCATGAAGCAGGCGATGCGGATCATGGGCAAGCAGTTCGTTCTCGGCCGCACCATCGAAGAGGCGCTGACTATTGCCAAACCGCTGGAGGAGGAGGGCTATCGGTTCTCCTATGACATGTTGGGGGAAGCGGCCTTCACGGCTGACGACGCGCGAAAATATTTTGCCTCCTATCACGCGGCGCTGCAAACACTGGGGGCGGGGGCCACTGGCGCTGACGTGTTTTCGAGACCGTCAATATCCGTGAAGCTTTCGGCCTTGCATCCCCGCTATGAAGTTAAACAGCAGGCCCGTGTCCGCGCCGAATTGCTGCCGAGGATCGTCGAGCTCGCCATGCTGGCAAAATCATTGAACGTCGGCCTGACGATCGATGCCGAAGAAGTTAACCGGCTCGAGCTGTCGTTGGACCTGTTTGAACATCTGGCGCGCGACCAGGGGCTCAAAGGCTGGAATGGGTTGGGCCTTGCGGTTCAGGCCTATGGCAAGCGCGCCAAGCCGGCGCTGGAGTGGCTTGCCGCATTGGCCAGGGAAACCGGCCGCCTGCTACCGGTGCGATTGGTGAAGGGCGCCTATTGGGATACGGAAATCAAGCGGGCGCAGGAGGCGGGTTATGAGGCCTATCCGTTGTTCACCCGCAAGGTCTCCACCGATGTCAGCTATCTCGCCTGCGCCAGATTCATGCTGGCGAACCGGCGTGAATTCTATCCGCAATTTGCGACGCATAACGCCCATTCGATTGCCGCCGTCAAGGTGATGGCGGGTTCGGAAGGCGGTTACGAATTTCAGCGGCTGCATGGCATGGGACAGGTGCTTTACGATGAAGTGGTGGGCCCGGCGAAATTGAACCTGCCATGCCGGATCTATGCGCCCGTTGGCAGCCATGAAGACTTGCTGGCCTATCTGGTGCGCAGGTTGTTGGAAAATGGCGCCAACACCTCATTCGTCAATCGCCTGGCCGACGACGATGCGCCGATTGCCGATATTATTGCTGATCCGGTTCTGGAAATTATGGCGCTTGCGCAAATCCCGCACCCCCGCATTCCGCAACCGCGCGGTGTTTTTGCAGGACGGGAGAGTTCGGCCGGTGCAGCGCTTTGGCAGGATGCAACGCGCGCCAGGATTGTTGCCGGCATCAGGCGCGAATTGTTGAAGCCCACTGAGGCTGCTGCCCTCGTTGACGGTGCGATGGTGCGCGGTGGTCCCAAGGCAATCATCCACGCCCCCCACGATAACCGGGTGAATGTGGGTGCGGTTTTTGAAGCGGATGACAAGGCTGCTAATCAGGCATTGGCGTCGGCTGCGAGAAATCAGCACGATTGGGACTTGCTGGGAGGCGCGGCGCGGGCCGCGATCCTGGAAAAGGCTGCTGGTAATTATGAAGAAAATGCGGCCCGCCTGTTGGCCCTGCTGGTGCAGGAGGCGGGCAAGACGCTGGACAACGCCTATGCTGACTTGCGCGAGGCGGTGGATTTCCTGCGCTACTACGCTGCCCAGGCGCGGGCCGAATTTTCGCGCGCCATTCGTCTGCCGGGCCCCACGGGGGAAAGCAATGAGCTGACACTGCACGGGCGCGGTGTGTTCGCCTGTATCGCACCATGGAATTTCCCGTTGGCCATTTTCACCGGTCAGGTTGCCGCGGCCCTCGCGGCGGGCAACGCCGTTATCGCAAAGCCTGCTGAGCAAACGCCGCTGGTGGCCTTTGAGGCGGTGAAGTTGCTGTACCGCGCGGGTGTTCCGCCCGGTGTCCTTCATTTCCTTCCCGGCGACGGCGCACGCATCGGCAAAACGCTTCTTGCCCATCCCGCCCTGTCGGGTGTTGCGTTCACTGGTTCCAATGAAACAGCTTCGATCATCAACCGGGCGCTTGCGGCGCGCGATGGCCCGTTTGTTTCGCTCATCGCGGAAACAGGCGGCATGAATGCCATGATCGTTGACAGTTCAGCCCTGCCGGAACAGGCGGTGCGCGATGTATTGGCATCGGCTTTTGACAGCGCCGGGCAGCGCTGTTCAGCGGCGCGGCTGCTGTTTGTGCAGGATGATATTGCAGGGCGTGTCATTGCCATGCTGCGGGGGGCCATGGCCGAGCTGCGCATCGGCGATCCCCTGGATTACACCACCGACATTGGCCCGGTGATTGACGGTGAAGCCCGGGACAAACTGAATGCCCACAAGTCGATGATGGCCAAAAGCGCAACGATAGTTCTTGACCTCCCGCTGCCGAAGGATTGCGAGTCTGGCACTTTTGTCTCACCCGCCGCATATGAATTGCAATCGATCTCACCACTTAAGCGGGAAGTATTTGGCCCGATCTTGCATATCGTGCGATTTGCCGGCAGCCGTTTGTCAAACGTTTGCGACAGTCTGAACGCTACGGGTTTTGGCCTCACACTCGGCCTCCACACGCGCATTGAAACAACAGTTGGCGAAGTCCGTCGACGGGTCAGGGTTGGCAACATGTACGTGAACCGCAACCAGATCGGCGCCGTTGTAGGGGCGCAGCCATTTGGTGGCGAAGGGTTGTCTGGAACTGGCCCGAAGGCCGGCGGCGCCCATTATATGCACCGGTTTGCCACCGAACGGGTGTGTTCGACCGATACAACGGCCTCCGGCGGGAATGCGGCCCTGATGTCGCTTGAGCCCGGTGCGCAGACTTGAGCCGGGTCAAGAATCATGCTCGATTTTCACTCCCATGATTAATGAATAATTTAACTCTTGTTATTATGTTTCCCCGACGGGGATCATTTCCATGTTTGACAATTTCAATTTGAGCGATGAGTCCAAAGCGCCATTTCTATCGTTTGATGAAGCGACCAACTACATTGAATCTGCCTGCGCCCGCATGAAGGTGAACCACCTCTCCTACTGGTTGGTAAGCACTGTCGACGGCACGCCGGACCAGGTATCGTGGATTGCCACCTATGATCCCGCCTACATGAGCTACTACATGGCGAATTACACGCCGTTGGGTGATCCCATGTTTGAAAGTTCAATTACCGAGAACACCATCATTGACTGGAGCGAATGGCTGCCAACCGATCCCGTGTCACAGCACATGCTGCCGACAGCCATGAAATACGGGATCACGAAGTATGGAATATCAATTCCCCTGATGGATGGCGAATTTGGCAACGTGTTGTTTTCTGTCAACGTTGAATCCAGCGACGCGGAGTGGCAGGAGCTGAAACTTAAACTCGTGGCGAAGCTGCGCCCGTTTGCCGTTTATTTTCACCAACGCGCCAAGGTGCTGATTGAATCACGCAAGCTCAACGATTCGGGCTTCGCGGCTTAATCTTCTTCGCCTCTGAAACCCAGCCCGCGTTCAACGGCGTGTTTTCCATATTTTCCCCGCAGCTTGTCGATTGCCTGCTCGGCCTTGGTGAGGGCTGCAAAGCGCGCATCGAGTGTGGCGGATTCCTGCTCCGGCGGCGCTTGGCTGAGGTTTGAAATTCCAACGCCGATCAGGCGGAATTCGGCGCCGGTTGCTTCCCGCTTCAGAAGGGGCTGAGCTGCAGAAAAAATATTGTGGGCAAGCTGGGTGGGGCTTTCCAGTGTTGTGTTGCGGCTGCGGGTTTTGAAATCTGTTGTCTTGAGCTTCAAGGCCACGGTCAATCCGGCGAGCCCGTCCTTCTTGGCGCGCCACGAAACCCGTTCGGACAATTGCCAGAGAATGCGCTCAAGCGCGTCGTAGGCGCGGATGTCGCTGTTGAAGGTTGTTTCCGCGCTAATGCTTTTGGATTCATCTCTGGCGGAAACGCTGCGCGCGTCCTCGCCTCTTGCGAGATGAAACAGTCTCGCTCCCATCACACCGTAGCGGCGCAAGAGTTCAGCCCGCTCCATGCCTTGCAACTGGCCAATGCGGGTGATGCCATCCTTCATGAGTTGTTCTTGAAAGGCCCGGCCGACGCCCCAGATCAGGCTTACGGATTTTTCAGCCAGAAACGCGAGCGCTTCCGCCTTGCCAATGACTGAGAACCCGCGCGGCTTTTCAAGGTCGGAGGCAACTTTCGCGAGATACTTGTTGTAGGAGAGGCCAGCGGACGCGCTGATGCCGATTTTTTCCTCAATGGCATTGAGCAGCGCCGCAAGGGAAAGGGCAGGGCTCCTGCCATGCAGCCTGGTGGTTCCGGTGAGGTCAAGGAATGCCTCGTCAATCGACAGGGGCTCGACCAGCGGCGTCAGTTCAAGCATGAGTTCGCGCACTTGCTGGCCCACCGCTGAATATTTGCGAATATCAGGCTTGATAACGATTGCTTCGGGGCACAGTTTCAAGGCCTTGAACATCGGCATTGCCGACTTGACACCCTTGATGCGGGCCACATAGCAGGCGGTTGAAACGACTCCCCGCGTGGCTCCGCCTATAATCACCGGCTTATCCCTCAGTTCGGGATTGTCACGCTTCTCAACCGCCGCATAAAACGCGTCGCAATCGATATGAGCGATCGGGAGCTCATGCAATTCCGGATGGTGTTTCAATCGGGGGCCATGGCATTTTGGGCAGCGCGAAGTTTCGATTGTGACAGCGGTGAGGCAATCACGGCAGAATCCCAAAGCATGATGCGAGTCAGCCATGGCAGGGATACTAGCGCCGATTTAAGCCTGGTGAAACTGGCTGGCAATCAACCTCATCACATGGGGGACCGCTTCTTCCCAGGTGCCGGTTCGCAGGGACACAAAATCCAGCGGCTCGAAGATTTGGGCGAAGCGGTCATCCTGCACGAAGTGGATGAGATGCACTTGTGGGGCGTGGTGAAAGGCTGAAGTTATGAAGCCTGGGCTATCGTCGATAAAAACCACGGGCGCTGTCACATTCGCGGCAATTTCCCGAATGGCCGGGCCTTTTGGCCCCGAGTTGGTCACAACCGGAAAATTGACCCCGTGCCCTGCCAGGTTTTCACGCCGGTGGTCACCCGCCTCGTGGGGCAGGTTTGTCAACATGACAACATCGGCAAATCTGGAAATATCGAGGATTGCCTCAACAGCGCCCGATATGGCTTTCATATGCCGGGTGCGTTCGGCAAAGAACAGATGGACGATACGCTCGGTTTCCGCGGCGCCAATAAGTTGCTTGCTGCCCCTGTGGCGCACACAGGCGTTGAGCCGCTCCCAGGTCGATGTGTCCAGCCACATGCCATGGGTCTCCAGAAACTCTTCGAATTCGCTGGTGAAGTGAACGATAACCTCATCGACATCGCAAATCACCAGCGGCCGATCTGGTTTTAGCCGGAGGGCGGCGATTTGGGCGGTGGTTAGCTCATGTATCAAAATTGGCTCCAGGAAGCTTTTGGCGGGCGCGCATGATTTCCGGTGGCGCTACATCCAACGCCGCCGCAAATTCTACAAGAAGTGATTCGTTTTGCAAAAGGTGATCCAAAACCCCGGCAAGGGTATGGGGATCGCCGATGCCTGCTTTCAGGTCGCCCGGTTCGATACCTGACGCAAGCAAAAATTGATCCAGCCTGTCCTCATCGGCTGTTAAAAAAGCCAGTGCTTTCAATGCAAGTGCTTCTGCTGATTCATAATTTCCTGAAATTTTAAGTGTCATATTTGCTCGCAGTTAACCAAGTTCAATAGCGCTTTCGGCGCGGGTGTCGGCAATTAAGCTATTGGTGACGGAATCGCCTCACAATGAACATCAAATGGGGTTGTGTTGGCTCTTTGGCCGGTTGTCAAATAGGGCGAATACTGAAAAGGTGCGAGTGACTTAAGCGATGGATTACACATCAATACGTTCGGCAGAAAGCATGAAATCTCCTGTTGTGGCGCACTCGAAGGCCAAAACTGTTCTCGTTGTTGAGGACAACGAACTGAACATGAAGCTGTTCACCGATCTGCTTGAGGCCCATGGCTACACAGTTATTCCAACCAGGGACGGATTGTCAGCGCTGGATCTGGCGCGCAAGCATCGGCCTGACTTGATCATCATGGATATCCAGCTGCCTGAAGTGTCAGGTATCGAAGTCACCAAGTGGCTCAAGGAAGACGATGAGTTGCGGGCAATCCCGGTTGTGGCCGTCACCGCATTTGCGATGAAGGGCGATGAACAGAAAATCCGCGAGGGCGGCTGTGAAGCTTACGTCTC
>JANMHO010000039.1:0-2610 GCA_031375195.1 Rhodobiaceae bacterium | reverse complement strand
TCTGATATTCTTTCGCA
Source organism: Rhodobiaceae bacterium (assembly GCA_031375195.1). Classification (GTDB taxonomy): domain Bacteria; phylum Pseudomonadota; class Alphaproteobacteria; order Rhizobiales; family Aestuariivirgaceae; genus Aestuariivirga. Next base: position 2,593 of record JANMHO010000039.1, on the reverse strand, counting down.
TTCTTTCGACAGCGGGCGCCACCAACCTGCTTCTGGTCACTTTCCTGATTCCGGTGAGCGCCGTGCTTCTCGGCTTCCTGTTCTTGGGCGAGTATCTGGAATTGAAGCACTTCGCGGGCATGGGACTGATCGCGGCGGGCCTTGCGGCCATTGATGGGCGGTTAACCGGAATGTTCAAGAATGCGTGAGTTGCACTTTACGCGCTATCCTGTCAGGTAAGCTTCATGGATATCACTGTTTCAGTTCAGGCCGCGCTGCTTGCCGGTGTCATCAGCTTTTTGAGCCCTTGCGTTTTGCCGCTGGTGCCTTCCTACCTGTGCTTCATCACGGGCGCCACTCTCGATGAACTGTCCGATGGGGAGGGCGCTTCCGTTTCCCAGCAACGCCGGGCATTTCTTGCGGCGGTGTCCTTTGTGCTCGGATTTTCCACGGTCTTTGTCTCGTTGGGCGCCAGCGCTTCGGTGCTTGGCCAGACGCTCCGGCAGGTCATCAGCCTCACGGTCTCGATCTTCGGCTATGAAGTGAATGTGGCAACCGCCATTTCCGGCCTTGCCATCATGCTGATGGGGTTGCATTTCATCGGGCTGTTCAAGATCGGCCTGCTGCACCGGGAAGCGCGTTACCATCACCATTCGCAGCCGGTGGGCTTCCTCGGGGCCTATGGCATCGGCCTGGCCTTCGCCTTTGGCTGGACGCCCTGCATCGGTCCCATTCTCGCAACCATTCTGACGATCGCCGCAAGCGAGCTGGATGTGGCGCGCGGTGCCGGGCTGCTTGCCGTCTATTCGCTTGGCCTTGGCATTCCGTTCCTGCTGGCAGCGGCAGGGGTTGGAACATTTCTCGGGTTTTCCGGATACTTCAAACGGCATCTGGTTACGGTCGAGCGCCTGATGGGCGTATTGCTGGTGCTGACGGGCATCATGTTTCTCACGGGCTCCATGCAAACCATGGCCTACTGGTTTCAGGAACAGTTTCCGTGGCTGGCTACGATCGGCTGAGCTCGATGGGTTTTCCATGCGGGGTGGCATGGGCGGCGCGGTCCCAGGCGTCAACGCGTGACAGCCTCTCCATCTGGGATATCAGGCCTTTGGCCTCGACGATTTTTTCCAACGCTGCGAGCCAGTGTTCGTAATAGGGCGCTTCGGAGGATTTGATTTCAGCGCCCAGAATGTCAGCCCATTCATTCCACGTGAAAGCGCCGCCTTCATGCAGCTTTACGACCATGGCAAAAGCTTGCGCTTCCCACGGTTCATTGAAGACGGGTTCTTCAGTTGGCGGGTTCAAGATAGGGTTCCCAGAGGTCGGCGTGGATTGCATCGCTTGCAGTGCTGCCCCAAAGCTCATTTGCCGTGAAGCGCACGGTGTAGAGCCATTGGGGATTTTCACCGAGGCCCAGGGCATTTGAATCGGGGAAAACATGGGCGCCATGGATTTTTACCACTTCGCCCGCGCGGCCCCGCACGTAACGCGGCGCGCGCGTGTGGGTCGTGGGGTTCATGATTTTCACACGGATTTTTTGACCGATTGCAAAAGCGGCCGGAGCTGGAATGTCACGGACATAGCTGCGGCGCGCCGTCAATGCCGGCCATATGTCTTCAGGGCGCATGCGGCTGGAGCTGTCCGGCGTGTATTTTTGCAGCAAGGTTTCCATGCCGTGCAGCCAATGCTCGTAGTAGCTTGTCTTGAGATATTTCGCGGGGTGCATGGATTCGCAAGCCGATCTGTCTTCATCAATGGTCCAGCCACCGGCAAGCGTCATTGCGAGGGCGGCCATGCGGGCTTCCCAATTTTCATGAAACACAGGCTCGGTTGCGGGCGCATCTATGGGGCCGAAGCCCATCTGGCCGCCGAGATCATGGGCACCGTTCATGGGGCCTCCAGATAGGGCTCGAAGAGATCGGCCTGCAGGTCATCATCATTGTCCGCGCCGAAGACATCGCGTGCCTTGAAACGCACGGCATAGAGGTGCTGGGGATTTTCGCCCGCACCTTGCGAATTTGAATCGGGAAACACATGGGCCTTGTGATAAAGCACAATTTCGCCGGTAGCACCCCGCAGGTAGCCGGGAAGGCGCGTGTGGCCAGGTACATGAAGGTTGCGCACCTTCACGCGGTCGCCAGCCTTGAACACTGGCAGGCTGGCTGCGGCTCGAATATAAGGGCTGCCCATGGCAAGCAGAGGCCCAACCTTTTCCGGCTTAAGCACGGCTTTCACCGGCTTGGGCGGAACCTGCATATGCGCCGCCAGAATTTCGGCTTCGGTGATCAGTCCGCGCGCCATAATCACCTTGATATGCGCTTCAATGCGGAGATCGTAGTAGGGCACCGACCAGTAGATCTGTGCCGGGAAGGTTTCCCTTGTATGGCGCATAATGTCGATGTTCCACAGGCCGCAGGCGTCCATGGCAAGGGTGAGCCCCAGCACACGGCGTTCCCAACCCTCATGAAACACGGGTTCGTTGACCTCGGGCTTAACCGGGCCAAAGCCCATCATGCCGCCCATGTCCTGGGGGCCGTTCACGCCACTTGCCCCGCAAGCCGCGTGCCGATCATCGAGTCGCGGTTGACGAGGCCCGCCAATTCCTCCTCGCTCA
>JANMHO010000149.1:0-2465 GCA_031375195.1 Rhodobiaceae bacterium | reverse complement strand
CTGCCACCGCCACGGCTGCGTAAAAGGACTTGTTCACCGCGCTTTGCCGAACAGTGTCCAAGTAGCGCCACCGTCGATGCTTTCAAGAACGCCGTTTTCCTGCGTCGTCAGGGCGAGATGATTGAGATCGGCCGGATTGATGGCAAGGTGCAGGGGAATGGCTTCGCCAAAACCGTTTGATAGGAGGGTCCATTCACCGGGCTTGCTCTCGCTTGCCTTCATAAGGCCGCGTCCAAGGACGAAAGCAAAAAGAGAGCCATCCGGCCCAACCTTGACGGTGCTGACGGCCTCGCCCTCAAATTCCAGGGGCTGCCAGCTTGCGCCCGCATCGGCACTGACGTAGAGCCCCTGCTTGGTGGCAGCATATATTTGATCTGCTTTAAGGCCTGACGCGGCAAGAGAGATCAGGCCTGTGGGGGGTGTTCCCGCGATTGACCAGTTCTGGCCGCCATCCCGGCTGATCTGTAATTCGCCAAAACTGCCGTAGATTGTTTTGGGATCGGCGGGGCTGACATCCATCTGGTGGAAGTCAACCGGACCGCCGGCACCCGGCGAAAGCTGCTTCCATGAGGCTCCACCATCAATGGACTTGAGGAAGCCCGAATTGCCGCCACCTGCGGGGTGCCCACTTGCATAGTAGCTCAGAGGATCAACTGGATCGGGAGAAAAACCCATATAGTCATGAACTGGGGAAACCAGTGTGGCTTCGCCGTCCTTTGCCAAGGCAAAAAGCCCATGGTGCGAGGCCAGCAATAGCGTTGCCGAACCTGACCGGGCAAAGGCAATGCCGTGATAGTGGGTCTTGCCCGCAAGCTCATTGAGGGTTTCGGCAGAGGCAGGCGCGATTGCCGCGAGCGAGATTACCGAACAGGCGAATGCGAACCTTGAAATGATATTCATTGATTTCAATCCTTCAAACGAGAGTTAAGAGTTTACAACGAGAGCGGCTTCCGCGCACTCATTCCTGGTCATCCGGGGGTGGTGGTTTGCCCCCGGCCTTGTTTTTGTTTCCGGACATTGCACAAAGCCCGAATGCACACATTAATGCGCAGGGAGCAACCGTGAGTATGAGCGGCGCGAGACCGAGCCCCACTACCGCTGGCCAATTCAAATAGAGACCCGCTCCAATAGTCAGGGCTGCGGCTGTTGCTAAGAAAACTGGCCACCTGACGTTTGATGTGATTGCGCGGGCTGCCAGTTCTATTGTACTCAGTGTGCTCGCATTCGCGTTCTGCAATAGCTTTTCCATAATGCGTCTCCAAAAATGTTTCATGAACTTGTGCCCGGGACAACGTGGCCGGGAATCTAAGTCAGCTGGAACAACTCAACTGGAGAATTGCTAGATTGGCGGTGTGGGTGGCGCCGAAGTAAAGTCATCTGGCCAAGCCGCCGCCGCAATGGCGTAGGAGGGGTGCGCCGCCAAGACTTCAAAATAGATGCCGTCAGCTATGACAGCTGAACCAATGCAGGTGGCCTGCGCGCATCCGGCCATTTTGTCCTGAGAAGTGTCACAGTTCGGGCAATTCATCTCGTCCATTGCGGCGGCAATTGCTGTATGGGGTGAATCCGCCATGCTGCCATTAACGCCAAAGCCCGGCGGTAAACTCGCAAGAAACAATGCAACCGCAGCAAAAACGAGCAGGCAACGCCGCATTTTTTCCAAGACCATCCCCCTAAAATAGTCAGGTCTTGGCCATGATTCAAGGGAATTGAGCGTTACCGATTACGGTGATGTGATGGATGGCTCCCTTGTTGGATCATTAAACAACGGAATCATCTTGGCACATCAGATGCCGCGAGCGGGCGCCGTCCACCACATCACCCTAATGCTGACATTATAGCCATTTTCTGAAACGGAGGACCGACGGAAGTTACAGTCCTGACAACCCCGTTAACTTGCAGCGGCCAAGCCTCGGTCACCATTTCTGTTGCTTGGGCTTTGGGATTGTTCCAGCGGATCATTTCAAACCGGCCATCGAAATGCTCAACCAAGGCCGTGCAACTCTCAACCCAGTCACCATCATTGAGGTAGTGTATGCCGCCGATCATGCGGTCATCGGGTGTATGAATATGGCCGCAGATGACACCATCGCAGCCGCGCGCCTGCGCATCCCGCACAACAGCTTCCTCAAAGCGCGAAATGAATTCCACCGCTTTCTTGACCTTGTGTTTCATGTAGGCGGAGAGCGACCACTTGCCGAAGCCAAACATCCGCCGCATGGCATTGACCGGACCATTGAGATCCATGAGGCGCTCATAGGCCCAGTCGCCAAGCTTTGCGAGCCACGGCGCGAAATAGACAACGCTGTCAAACTTGTCGCCATGCAATACGAGATAGCGCTGGCCGGTCGCCGTCTTGTGAACAGCTTCGCGCATAACTGCCACACGGCCAAACCTGTGGCCTGCGATGTCACGGAAATTTTCGTCGTGATTTCCTGGAATATAGATCACTTTCGTGCCCTTGC
>JANMHO010000012.1:0-5789 GCA_031375195.1 Rhodobiaceae bacterium | reverse complement strand
CCGCACCGCATTGGTATAAGCATCCATCAGGGCGCGGCTGATATTCCCTGGCTTGAACTTGTAGGGGCCGATTTCGGCTACGGGCGTTACCTCTGCGGCGGATCCTACGATGAAGCACTCGTTAAACTCGGGAAGCTCGTCCGGCATGATGCGGCGTTCGATGATTTCCATGCCTTGCTGCCTCGCTAATTCCATGACGGTGGCTCTGGTGATGCCGCTCAAGAAGCAATCGGCAATGGGTGTGTGAATGGCGCCGTCGCGCGTAAAGAAGATATTGGCGCCGGTGCATTCGGCCACACGGCCTTGCCAATCGAGCATCATGGCATCGGCATAGCCCTTCTTCTCGGCCTTGTGCTTGGAGATGGTGCAAATCATGTAAAGGCCTGCGGCCTTGGCGTGAACGGGCGCGCATTGCGGGTCGGGCCTGCGGTAATCGGCGATATCCAGCCTGATGCCTTTCATCTTTGTTTCAGGATCAAACATGGAGGGCCAGGCCCAGGTGGCGATGGCCACATGGATCTTGTTGTGCTGGGCGGAAACGGCCATCATTTCGGAGCCGCGCCAGGCAACGGGCCTGACATATTGATCACCGCCGCCGTTGAGCTCGACAACTTTGGCTTTGGCCGCTTCGAGCTGGTCAACGGAATAGGGGAGCTCGAAATCCATGATTTTCGCAGAGTTGTGCAAGCGAATGGAATGCTCGCGGGATTTGAAGATTTTTCCCGCATAGGCGCGCTCGCCCTCGAATATGCTGGAGCCATAATGGAGGCCATGGGTGAGCACGTGGACCTTGGCATCCTTCCATAGAACGATCTCGCCGTTGAACCAGATTGAACCTTCACGCTGGTCAAATGGAATGATGCTCATCGGAATTCTCCCAATTCGATTTTTCTGACGGAACCGCTTATATGTTATTGTGAAACAGGCCAAATCAGCTGATTGCGCAATAACATTGCGTTCTGCGATGGGTAAACGTAACAAAAATGGATAAATATGTCAATATGGCTGACATAAATTTTAACCAGGTTTTAGACGATGACGAAACGGTGGCTCTGATTGAGCTTTTGTTCTTTGCTTACCGTGACTTCGTGTCTGATCCTGATGCGTTGCTCGAGCAGCAAAGCTTTGGGCGGGCCCATCACCGGGTGGTGCATTTTGTCGGGCGGGACCCGGGCATGACAGTGGCGCAATTGCTGGATATCCTGCGCATCACCAAGCAGAGCCTGAGCCGGGTTTTGAAGGATTTGATCGACAAGGGTTATATTTATCAAAAAGAAGGCGAAACGGACCGGCGGCAGCGCCTGTTGTATCTCACCAAAAAGGGGGAAGATTTGCGCCAGCAATTGATGGCGCCGCAAATGGCCCGCATTCGCCGCGCGGTGGCTGAAGCGAGCCCACAGGAAGGCGATCGGATGCGGGCGATGCTTTATCATCTCATCAGCCCCGAAAATCGTGAAGGCGTGCAGAGCTGGATTGACAGGTTAAGCGGGGCGGGCGCGAAGAGTGGCGGCTGAAACCCATCATATCCTGGTTGTTGATGATGATCGCCGCATTCGCGAACTGATCAAATCCTACCTGGTTGAAAACGGCTTCATGGTGAGTGTCGCAGGCACTGCGGCCGAGGCGCGCGAACGCATGAGGGGCATTAAGTTTGATCTTCTGGTTCTGGATATCATGATGCCGGGCGAGACGGGACTCAAATTCACCACGGGCATGCGGGCTGAGGGATTGGATATTCCGGTTTTGATGCTGTCGGCGCTGGCTGATTCAGATGACCGGATTGCGGGGCTCGCAACAGGCAGCGATGACTATCTGACGAAGCCGTTTGAGCCGCAGGAATTGTTGCTGCGGATCAAAAACCTGTTGCGGCGGATTGCGGCGCAGCCAACACCTCGAACAGACGTTCGCTTCGGGGACTTTCAGTTTAATGTTAGCCGGGGCGAGCTTCGGAAAGCCGGTGAATTGGTTCGGCTGACGTCTGGTGAAAAGGAATTGCTGCGCCAGCTGGTCCATAAGTCGGGAGCGCCACTTACCCGTCTTGAACTTTCGCAACCGGGATCGGAAGACTCGGCCCGCAGCGTTGATGTGCAAATCAATCGCTTGCGGCAGAAAATTGAAACGGACCCCGCCAATCCGATCTATCTGCAAACCATGCGCGGCGCTGGCTATGCGCTTCTGCTCGATGACGAGGTGCGGAGATGAGCAGCCTGTACTACCGCTTCAACCGCTTCCTTGAGCGGCACATGCCGCAAGGCCTGTATTATCGCTCTCTCATCATTCTCATCGCACCCATTGTGCTGCTGCAAACGATCATGGCGGGCATTATCCTTGAACGCCATTGGGATAACGTGACCAAGGCATTGGGCCGTTCACTCGCGCGTGAAGTTGGGCTGGTCACTGATCTTTATGACAAGTCAGACAAATCGGAATCCGCCATCCGGGAAATTGAGCGCATTGCGACGGGGCGGTTGAAATTTGAGTTGCAGATCACGCGAGGCGATCAGCTGCCGCCGCCCATCAGCAGAGCGCTGTATTCGCTGGTGGATGACAAGATGACAAAATATCTTGAGCGGGAAACCGGGCGACCCTTCTGGATTGACAGCTCGGCGCAGGACGGAAAAGTTGAAATTCGTGTGGAGGCCGAGAAGGGGCTGATTTTCAGAATCCTGATTGATGAAGATCGTGCCTCGGCGCCTGGCACACAAATGCTCCTTTTGTTGATGCTCATCTCATCGCTGGTCCTGCTGCTGATCGCGGTGCTGTTCCTGCGAAAGCAGATTGCGCCCATTGTTGAACTGGCCAAAGTTGCGCAGAGTTTTGGCATGGGGCGAGAGGTTCCCAGGTTCAACCCGCGGGGAGCTGCGGAAGTTCGCCAGGCTGGCCTTGCTTTCATTGATATGAAGAGCCGCATCTCGCGGCATGTTGAGCAGCGCACCGCCATGCTGGCTGGTGTTTCGCATGATCTGCGGACAATCCTGACGCGTTTCAAGCTGGAACTCGCCTTTTTGGGGGACGGGCCAAAGGTCGAGCCCCTGAAAGAAGACGTTGAGGAAATGCAGCGCATGCTGGAAGCCTACATGGCGTTCGTGCGGGGAGATGGCGGCGAGACGACGGAGGAAGTGAATTTGCTGCAGGTTTCCAATTCGGTTGCCTCCGCCATCGGGCGCGGGAAATCGCTGGTCAGTCTGGATGTGCAGGATATCGACGTGAAGCTGAAGCCCAACGCATTCCGGCGTTTGATTTCAAATCTGATGGGCAACGCTGTGCGCTATGCGGGCCATGTGAGGGTGCAGGGCAAAGTGGAAAACAAGCTGCTCACGTTTCTGGTGGATGACGATGGCCCTGGCATTCCGGCGGAAAGCCGCGAGGACGCGTTCCGCCCGTTTGTGCGGCTGGACCACGCGCGAAATCTGGATGAAACGGGAACGGGTTTGGGGCTGGCGATCGCGCTCGATATTGCGCACGCCCATGGCGGCGAGATCACGCTGGGTGACAGTCCCATGGGCGGCCTTCGCGCCGTTGTGCAAATTCCGGTTTAATACAGTCGCCCGCCATTTGGAACGGCTCGCTCAACCGCAGCCAGGACCACATCGCCTTCATGGTCAGGGAAGCCGAGGGTCAGGACCTCTGACATGAAGGGGCCAATCTGACGCGGCGGGAAGTTCACGACGGCGGCAATCTGGCGGCCGATGAGCGTTTCCGGCGTGTAATATTTGGTGACCTGGGCGGAGGACTTTTTCACGCCGATTTCTGCGCCGAAGTCTATGCGCAGTTTGAAGGCGGGTTTGCGGGCTTCCGGAAATGGCTCAACCCCGATGATGGTTCCAATGCGAATATCGACTTTCTGGAAATCGTCGAAGCTGATCATTCAGCCCGCCAGTTCGCGGGAACGGTCTGCCGCTGCCTTAACTGCTTTTTCGAGGAGGGAGGCCATGCCGTCATCTGCCATAAGCACTTGCAGCGCGGCGTAGGTTGTGCCCTTGGGTGACGTTACATTCTGGCGCAAAACTGCCGCTTCAGTTCCGGTGACCCGCATCAATTCGCCAGATCCCGCCACAGTGGCGCGGGCCAGTTGCATGGCAAGCGCCGGAGGCAAGCCAATTTTTTCCGCGGCATTCGCCAGGCATTCTGTCAGGTAGAAAACATAAGCTGGCCCGGAACCGGAAACCGCTGTCACGCAGTCAATCAGCTCTTCCCTGTCGACTGTCACCACTTCGCCCATGGCGCTCAACAGGTCCGTGGCGAGTTGAAGTTGTGAGGGTGAAACATTGGGATTGGCGACCATGGCGGTAATTCCTCGCCCGATCGCGGCCGGCGTATTGGGGATGGTGCGAATGACGGCGGCAGATTCGCCGAAATGCCTTTCAAACGTGGCGATGGTTTTTCCGGCGGCAATGGAAACAATGAGCGGACTTGATTTTCCGAGAGTGATGATATTTTGCAGGACTTCTTCCATCACTTGCGGCTTCACGGCCACGAGAACAACTTCCACATCGGTGATCGTTGAAATTTCCGGGTTGAACGCCACACCATTTTTGGCGAGCAGGGCTTTCATTTCATCGGAGGCAAAGGGATCAAGTACGGTTATTTTCCCGGGATCCGCGCCTGAGGCGATCCAACCTTCGAGCATTGCGCCACCCATCTTGCCTGCGCCCACCAAAACGAGGGTTCCGGCAAGACGAATGCTCATGCTTCCCCCTGGGTTTCCAGCATGCTGCCCTCCATGGCTTCCTTGGCGGATTTTCCGGCCCAGCAGACATATTGGAATGTGGGGTAATAGCGCTGGCAGGTTTCAACGCTGAGACGGACAAGTGTTTCGCATTGCGAGGCGTTGGCCACGGCGCCACCTGAAAGGATGATGCTGGTGCGGAACACAATGCTGCCATCGCCATCCCAGATGTCAAAATGGCCGTGAAAGAGCTGGCGGTTGATCAGGTTGGTGAGGCGGCCCACTTCATCCTTGCGCAGTTGCGGCGCCTTGGCGTCGAACGTGCAGGCCACCAACAGGGCTTCCATGTCGTCATTCCAGTTCAGCGACAGATAGAGATCGCTCCACTTTCCTTCAACGACGAGTGTGACTTCGCTGTCAGTGGTGCGGTCCAGCGACCAGTCCCGCCGCTCGGCCAGCCGCTCAATGAGATCAAGCGGATTCGTAGCTACCGTAGAAAATGCCAGTTGCGCGCCCATTGCCGTTTGTCCCCTTATGCCTGACGAATCACATCAAGCTGGAGGCAAATTGCAGTAGCATTTGAGTCGCCACAAGAGTCAGCGGAACTTAAGTTTGATTCTTCCACACGGAATTCACATCGGAGCGGGAGTGTGCAACCTGGACTCAACCTCTGCGAGTCTCGCGGCGAGGCGGTCATTCTCTTCGCGGGCCTTTTGGGCCATGTCGCGCACCACATCGAGTTCTTCGCGCTTGACCAGTTCAAGGTTATTCAAAACGCGCTCGACCTGCGCCTGCACCATAGTGTCCACTTCCTTGCGGAGGCCCTGGGCCGCACCTGTCGCATTTGTCATCAGCTTGGCAAGCTCGTCAAAGAAACGGGAAGAGGTGGTGGTCATGGGCGTTACTCCTGTTGGTTTATCCTAGCTATGGTCAGGCCCGGCAATTTTCAAGAGCCGTAGTGCCACGGGGGCAATAGGGGGTATTAAGCATCGGGCAGAAGGGGGAAAAATGAGATGGATCTAAAACTGAAGGGCAGGCATTTTCTAGTGACTGGCGGCACGAGGGGGATCGGGCGGGCAATTGCCATGACATTTGCCGAGGAGGGGGCCGATGTTTCCAT
>JANMHO010000008.1:0-6283 GCA_031375195.1 Rhodobiaceae bacterium | reverse complement strand
GGATTGCGAAACAGCGGTGGTGACACGCTCCGCCGCCGGCAGCGTTGTGGCCCATGGCGAGGCTGTCCTGGTGATCCCGGCCATCGCCGTTCCCCGCGTTGTTGATGTGACAGGCGCTGGTGATCTTTATGCAGCGGGCTTCCTGTTCGGCCTCACCCAGGGCATCGGCCACGCCAGATCAGCCCAGCTCGGCAGCCTCGCCGCCGCCGAAGTCATCTCCCATGTCGGCGCCAGGCCGGAAGTAAACCTGCGCCAGCACGCCAAGGAAGCCGGCTTGCTCTAGTCCCCGCTCTCGCCTGCCGCCGCATCGGCGGTTGCTTCCGCTTTTTTCACGCGAATGCGGATGCGCTTGACCCGCCTTGGATCCGATTGCAGGATTTCAAACTCCAGCCCGCTGATGTGCTTGATGATTTCGCCGCGTGCTGGAACCCGGCCGGCCATTTCGAAGATCAGGCCGCCCAGCGTGTCAGCCTCATCCTCGTCTTCATCGGACAACAGATCAACACCCAGCATTTCATCAACGGCGGAAATCTGAACCCGCGCATCGGCCACGTAGATGCCTTCGTCCTGCTTCTTGATGAGCTTCTCTTCATCGGTGTCATGCTCGTCGGAGATGTCGCCAACAATTTCCTCAACCAGGTCTTCAATCGAAATGAGTCCGTCGCTGCCACCATACTCATCAATGACGATGGCCAGATGAATGTGACTCGCTTGCATTTTGACGAGAAGATCAGCAGCCGGCATGGAAGGCGGCACGAACAGCACGTCGCGGCAGAGGCCCGATTGCTTCACCGTCGTCGCAAGGGCCGCCGATGAAACAGTAATGCTGGCGGATTTCGACTTGGATTTGCTTTTTTGTCCCGTATCCGACATCCAGCGCATGAAGTCCTTGACATGGATCATGCCCGCCACATCGTCCAGCGTTTCGCGGTAAACCGGAACGCGTGAATGATTGGCTTCATGGAATTTGACCAGCAGCTCTCGCATGCTGGAGCTGTCTTCAATGGCAATAATGTCAGCGCGCGGCACCATCACATCGTCAACCCGGAGGTCGGAAAACGTGATGAGATTCCGCATCATCGATTTGGTTTCATGGCCCAGATCATCATCCGGGTTTTCCGCATGATGGGTGTCGATGACGCTTTCAAGCCCTTCGCGCAACCCCTTGTCGCGCGGCTTCCTGAGTTTACGCTTTAGTTTCTGAACAAAGCTTTCCCTGCGCGGCACTTCCGCGTTGTCGTTACTCATGTTGCGTAGGGGTTGTCAATTCCAAGCCCCGCCAGAATTTTTGTCTCAAGCCGTTCCATGGCTTCCGCGCCCTGATCATTCTCATGATCATATCCTAGCAGATGTAAAACACCATGTACGATCAAATGCGAAACGTGATTGGCCACAGGTTTTTTCTGTTCCAGGGCCTCTTTCGAGATAACACCAAAAGCCAGAACAATATCGCCCAGCGGTTGCGGCTCGCCGTCCGGCACAGGCGCATCGGCCGCAATGGGAAACGACAGAACATTGGTGGCATAGGGTTTTGCCCGCCATTGGCCGTTCATTTCGGCAATTTTGGCGTCACTGGTAAACAGAAGGCTGACTGAAATATTTCGGTTGGGAACAGCTGCGGAAATTGCTGTCTTCGCAAGTTTCCGAAGATTGGGAATGCTTTTCCAATCTTTGCCGTCAATACGGATGTCCAGCCTCATTTGCCGCGCGTGAGACTCTTCACCTTGGCGCCCAGCTTGTCATATGCGGCGACAATACGCCCGACCAGAGCATGGCGCACAATGTCACTGGTCGAAAATTTGATCTGGGCGGAGCCGCTCACATTCTTCAAAACCCGCAAGGCATCATCAAGGCCCGATGTGGCCCCCGATGGCAAATCCACTTGCGTGGGATCACCGGTCACGACCATGCGGCTGCCTTCGCCTAGGCGCGTTAAGAACATTTTCATCTGCTGCGGGGTGGTGTTCTGCGCTTCATCCAGAATAATGAAGGCGGACGCCAGGGTGCGCCCGCGCATGAAGGCAAGCGGCGCAATTTCAATCTGGTTTTCAGCCAGGCCCTTGGCCACCAGGGCCGCGGGCATCATGTCATAGAGCGCATCATAGAGCGGGCGCAAATAGGGATCGACCTTGTCTTTCATGTCGCCCGGCAAAAAGCCCAGCCGCTCGCCCGCTTCAACGGCGGGGCGTGACAGGATGATGCGGTCCACTTCGCCATTCATCAGCGCCTCGGCGGCGCAAGCCACCGCCAGATAGGTCTTGCCCGTGCCTGCGGGCCCAATGCCAAACACCAGTTCATTTTTGCGTATGGCTTCCACATAGGACTTTTGCATGGGCGTGCGCGGCATCACCAATTTGCGCCGTGTGCGCACGGTTCCTTCCTGAATCTCCTTGTCGTGAACCACCTGATTCATGCGAACGGCTCCTTCGACTTCGCCACGGCTGATCTCAAGCCCGCGGCGCGCCCGCTGATACAGCTGCGTCAAAACATTCTTGGCACTGTCGCGGGCCGGTCCAGGCCCCCGAATGGAAACCCGGTTGCCCCGTGGCGTAATGGCAACCGCCAGTTTGTGCTCAATAAGCGCCAGGTGTTCATCGTGTTGGCCAAACAGCAGCGGCAGGAGGCGGTTGTCATCGAAAGCGAGAGTGAGTGTGTCGTGGTCGTCCGCGAGAATGCTGGACTTGAGGGTTGCAAGCTGGGCTGCGCTATTTGGCGGGTTCAAAAGTTGTTCTCTCCTGTGTTTGCGTCATGCCCCGGAATCACTGTTTCACCACCCCATAATGGCCCGAAAGACTGTTTGTTCCAACATCATTTATTGCGATACTTTTGAGCGTTCCAATATCCGTTTCTGGTCCCTCGACATGCACGGGCTGCAGGTAAGGCGAGCGCCCCACCAGTTGGCCCGCGTCGCGCCCCTTTTTCTCCAGCAATACGGCCACGGTTTTGCCAACGCACGACTTGTTGAAGGTGGTTTGCTGGGCATGAATGAGGGATTGGATACGTGAAAGCCTCTCCGTCGTCACGTCATCGGGAACCTGGGTTTTGTGATCGGCGGCGGGTGTGCCAGGGCGCGGTGAATATTTGAAAGAATAGGCGCTGGCATAACCAACAGTCTCAATCAGGCTTAGCGTAGCATCAAAATCAGTATCCGTTTCACTTGGAAATCCCACGATGAAATCGCCCGAAAAGGCCATGTCGGGAACAGCTGTTCTGACTTTGGCGATGGTGTCCAGATAGGTTTGAACCCCATGGCCCCGGTTCATCGCTTTGAGAATGCGGTCGCTGCCGCACTGGATGGGAAGATGCAGGAAAGGCATCAGCTTCGGGTTACTGGCGTGGGCCTCAATCAATGCGTCGTCCATATCCCTCGGGTGGCTTGTTGTATAACGCAAGCGAAGGATGCCATCGATTTGTGACAGCCGCGTTAAAAGCCCCGCTAGATTTGTAACGACTTGATCTGGGCCTAGGCCGTGATAGGCATTAACATTCTGGCCCAGAAGGGTAATTTCCTTGACCCCCGTTTCCGCCAAACGGCGCGCTTCCGCCTCAATCTGGGCAACAGGCCGCGAAAATTCGGCGCCGCGCGTATAGGGCACCACACAGAAACTGCAAAACTTGTCGCAACCCTCCTGTACAGTTAAAAAAGCGGAAACACTTCGGCCAGGTTTCAGGGCGGAATTTTGCTGATCCATGGCCTCAAATTTATCTTCCGCCGGAAATTCCGTTTCAACAATTGCCTTGCCGGTTTGCAAATGCTCGGCGATGAGCTGGGGCAGGCGGTGATAGGTTTGGGGGCCGAACACCAGATCCACAGATTTGGCCCGTCTGATAATTTCAGGACCCTCGGCCTGTGCCACGCAGCCGGCAACCGCCACAATCATCTCCCGGCCGTTGGCATGTCTGGCCTCTTTGAGCTTTCGCATGCGGCCCAGTTCAGAATAGACTTTCTCAGCCGCATGCTCGCGAATGTGGCAGGTATTGAAGATCACCAGGTCGGCATTGTCAGGGCTGGGGGTTTCGGCATAGCCGAGCGTCTTCAGTGAATCGCGCATGCGGCCGCTGTCATAGACATTCATCTGGCAGCCGTAGGTTTTGACATAGGCGGTTTTGGTGGTCATGGCGGCACGGTTAGCGTATTTTGGGCCTGCCGTGAAGCGCATCGACCAAACCCTGACGCACGGTGCTTTCCGCGTTTTGCGCCAGCTTCTTGCGGTCGCTTTCGGCGCAAAGTGGCGGATGGCAAACAATTTTGACCTCAATGGGACCGTGCGCCAGGGCGGCCCAAAGATGCGGCGGCAGGCCCATATCGCCATACCAGGCATAAATCGGGCGAAGCCTGCGCGTCATCGGCAGGTTGCGGTGGCCGGTATAGGCGATGCTGACCGGTTGAACCACCACACCCAAAGTTTCCGCCGCGGTGAAATAGGCCGACTTGAACGGCAAGACCCGGGCCCCATCGCCCGATGTGCCTTCCGCAAACAGCACCAATATGTCGCCGTCGTTCAATCTTGACGCAATCTCGTCGCGCGATGCTCCGGTGGAGCTGCGCCGCTCCCGGTCCACAAACACCGTGCGCTGCAGCCTTGCCAGCGAGCCAAAGAAGGGCCAGCCGTTGACATCGCGTTTGGCGATAAACGACAGGGGCGCCACCGAACTCAGGATCACAATATCGAGCCATGACACATGATTGGCAGCCAGTATCGCCGGCCCCGTTTTCAGGGCCTCGCCATCGACCCGGACCCGCACGCCGAGGATGCGCAAAACCGCCCGGTGATAATGCATGGGAAAACGTCGGGCCATTCTGGGCCAAAACCACACGAACAATTGCTGCACCGGCATCAGTGGCAGCGTGAGGCCGGCAAAACCCAGGAGCAGGAGGGATGCGCGAAGCCTGCTCAATCCTGTAGCCCCTTGACCATGATGAGGGCATCTTCCTTCACGCCGTTTCCGCGGTCATAATAATTCTTGCGCAAGCCTGTCTGCGTGAATCCGCAGGCGGCGTAAAGAGCAAGGGCCGCCTTGTTGGACGCGGCCACTTCGATGAAAAGCGATTTTGCTCCGCCGTTTCTGATCTGGCTCTCCGCGTGTTGCAGGAGTGCTTTTGCCAGTCCCCTGCGGCGAAATGCAATGCGCGTGCAGATTGTAATGATTTCAGCCTCATCTGCGGCCTTGCGAAACACCATGAACCCGGTCGGGGTATTTTGGTTGGAGTGAACAATTGCGGTTGTGCCAGGCGAAGCCAGAAGTTCGGCAAAAGATTTTTCACTCCAGGCGGCCGCGAAGTTTTCGGCGTGCAGTTCTGCCAAGACTGCGGCTGCTTCCGGACCTACTCTCAGAAAGCCATTTTGCGGTTTCACATCAGGCGCCCGCAAATAGAGCGGTTCTGGCGGAACCTCTGCCGGAGCAAACGTCGCGGCAAGCCGCACGAAATTGGCCGCAACCGGCAGATCGCCAGCCCGGCTGCGCGCATGGTCCAATCCCTGCGCGACTAACTCTGCCCCCGTCCCCGCCACACAAAATTTCTGCGCCGAAATGATTTTCCGGGCGTAATCCAAAGTGACTGCGGCAGGTGCCGAGGTTTCCAGCCTCGACTTGTCGAATGTCGCAAAATAAACCTCGCCCATCCGCGCGTCAACGGCAACAGCCAGCGGCAATCCACCAGGTTTTTCATTGGCCGCAATTGCAGCAAGCGAATTTATGCCGATGACGGGAATACCCAGCGCCACGCGCAACCCCCGCGCCATGGCCAGGCCAATGCGCACACCCGTGAACGTGCCGGGGCCAGTGGTGACGACGATGCGCGAAATACCTGCAAATCCAAATCCGGACTCTCTCACCGCATCTTGCACCATGGGGGCCAAAGCTTCTGCTTGTCCGCGATCCATGAACTGCAGCGCCTGCGCCAAAATCACATCGCGGGCCGCGTCATAAACACAAACCGAACAGGCCGCCATCGACGTATCAAGTGCGAGGATAATCATGGGAACGTTGATAGGCCGCAAGCGCAGTCTGATGCAAGCTACGGATGAATAACGCCCTTGCGCAGGATCAGATTGCCATAGAGACGGCGTTCGCCGGTTGCCACAACCGCATAGCTCGCCTTCACCCGATTGTAGAAATCCGCGCCAACCAAAACTGCGATTTTCTGTTTGGGCTCATGTTTTTTCAGAATTGCTTCAAACTCGGCAAAAACCGGTTCCATGCGGGTGGCATCGCCTCCGGCAGCAGGCCGAAACACCGCATCGGCCACAAAATCATCAACTGGCATCACCGAAAGAATGGC
>JANMHO010000138.1:0-1768 GCA_031375195.1 Rhodobiaceae bacterium | reverse complement strand
GCCGTCCAGATTCACCTTGTTCATGTCAAGTTCGAGATCCCTCGCACAGGCGATTGCCTGCGAAGCGAAAGCCTCGTTCAATTCAATGATGTCAATATCGCCAATTTTCAGTCCAGCCCGCCGCAAGGCCTTGCGCGTGGCCGCCACAGGTCCGATGCCCATCATTTCAGGGCTGCACCCTGCGACAGCAACGCTTTTGATACGGGCCAGAATTGGGAGCTTGTGGTCCCTCGCATATTTCTCCGATACAACCAGGCATGCCGCCGCGCCATCGGTAAGCGGCGACGACGTTCCCGCAGTTACGACGCCTGCCTGGTCAAAGGCTGGTTTCAGGCTGGCCAGCGCCTGCATTGAGGCATCCGCCCGGATGCAGCCATCTTCCGCGCCCATAGGCATTGCAATAATTTCATCGGCGAATTTGCCCTGCTGGCGCGCACGCGCGGCCTTTGCATGGCTGGCAACGGCGAATTCTTCCTGAGCCTCACGCGCGATCGCATATTTCTTCGCCACATTCTCGGCGGTAATGCCCATTGAGACATAGGCGGCTGGCATTTGTTCGATGAGAGCCGGATTGGGCATGGGGTTGAACCCCATCATCGGCACCCGGCTCATGCTTTCAACCCCGGCGCAGACAAAGGCATCGCCCGCTCCCATGGCAATCGCGCCCGCTGCCGAATGAATGGCCTGCATGGAGGAGCCGCAGAACCGGTTGATGGTGGCGGCGCCAGCGGCTTGTGGCAGCCCTGCCATGAACGAAACCAGCCGCGCCACATTGAGCCCTTGCTCACCCTCGGGAAACGCGCAGCCGAGCAGCAAATCCTCGAGATCATTCGGGTCAATCCCGGACTTCGAGACCACACCCTTGACCACTGCCGCTGCAAGGTCATCGGCGCGGGTTCGTGCCAAGGCGCCCTTGGTCGCAAAATGAAACGGCGACCGGGCATAGCCCACAATCACGGCATGGTTCATGAAGTTTTCTCCTGTGACGCTGTTTTCATTTTTTCCTCTTCGACCAGAATCTTTTTATGAATTTTCCCCACAGCCGTCTTTGGCAATTCGCCCCGGAAGTCATAGCTGCGCGGTTTTTCGATATGCGACAGGCGTTTTTCAAGAAATACATCCAGATCATGGCCCGAAAGTGTTGCGCCGGCCTTAAGGCAAATCACCGCTTTAATGGCCTGGCCGCGATAGGCATCGTCAACGCCGAACACCGCGCATTCCTTGACCGCGGGGTGCTGGTAGATCGCTTCTTCGACCTGACGGGGATAGACCTTGAAGCCAGACGTATTGATCATGTCCTTGAGGCGGTCGGTGATATACACATAGCCGTCATCATCCATGTGGCCTACATCGCCCGTATGGAGACGGCCGTCAATGATGACGTCTGCGGTGGCGGCAGGGTTGTTCCAGTATCCTTGCATGACCTGCGGACCGCGAAAACAGATTTCTCCGGTTTCTCCCGACTTCATCAATGTATGCTTGTCTTCGATGGAGACTATCTCGCAGACAGTCTGCGGGAGCGGCAGACCCACCGAGCCGGAACGGTTCGGAACATGCACGGGATTGATGCAGCAGGCGGGAGAGGCCTCGCTCAGGCCGTAGCCTTCCCAGATCGAAACACCGGTTCTGGATTTGAAATCTTCCTGCACTTTAAGCGGCAAAGGGCCGCCGCCCGATACACAGAACTTGAGTGAGGCGAGGTCGTATTGGTCGAAATTCGGGACATTCATGAGAGCCGTAAACAGCGTCGGCACGCCGACAAGGGCCG
>JANMHO010000389.1:0-1864 GCA_031375195.1 Rhodobiaceae bacterium | reverse complement strand
TTTCGCCAAAGAACTCGGTCTGAACCTGTTCCTGAAATTGGTCATGCGCCTGCTGAGCCGAAGGATCCGGAAAAAGGCGAAGAGGCTCGGCATTCGCTACTCATTCCTGTTCATGCGCGCACAGGGCCAGCAGTTGAGTGAAATTACATCCCTTATTGAATCCGGTGTGATCCGGCCGGTCGTCGACAAGGTGTTCCCGTTTGATAAGACCGGGGAGGCTTTGGCCTATGTCGAAACCGGGCGCGCGAAGGGCAAGGTCGTCATCACGGTAGCTGACTAGAACCAGCAGCCAAGCAAAACAAGCTGGCTGTTTGCAGTTCTGGCTCGTCCCTGCGGACGGCAAAAATATGAATAAATACCTCTTGACACGATATTCCTATAATGCCATTTGTGTTCCTGTTATGTTCTTTATGAGGGATAGGAACCACCATGGACTGGGCCAGGGCCATCGAACGCAATAGCGAAGCGCTCGTGGGGATAGTTGAAGCGCTTTTCGCCATGCTGGGGCTTGGCGGTGCCGCCACGGTTTCGCGGATTCCGCCGCTCCTCCACCGCGCCGTGCTGCGGGTGCTGCGGCCCGCCGAATCCGCCTTGCGCCGCCTGATCGTCATTGCGGCGCGCGGCCTTGTGGTGAAGGTGGTGCCCTCGCGGCCCATGCCCAAGGGGCGCATGATCGGAAAGGCCAGCACGCCTCGCCCCTCTTTCCAACTCTTCGACCCACGGAAACGTTTCAAGCCCGTGCGGGTCATGAAATTCACCCGGCTTGTCCCGCGCATTCATTTCTTCGGACCCGATCCAAGGGTGGCCGCCCTGTTTCCAGCACCCCAGCCCGTGGCCGAACCCCCGCCGCCGCCCGATGGCCTCGTCAACGCGGAGCGACTTGCCCGGAGGCTCCTGGCCCTCAAGTCCGCCCTCGATGATCTGCCGCGCCAGGCCAAGCGACTCGTGCGCTGGCAGCAGAGGCGGAAAGCCGCGCCAAGCCACAAATTCCTGTCGCCGCTCCGGCCGGGCCATCCTCCGGGTTATCGCAGGAAGCCACTTTACGAAGTCGATGAGGTGCTCATCGAATGCGACGGCCTCGCCTGTGACGCGATGAAGCCCGACACGTCCTGAAGCGAGGGTCCACGCAACCCTTCGCTTCTCTGTCCCCGCACCGGAAACGGCATAACCGTTTTCACCCCCGGCGAAGCTTTGCCCGCCGCTGATTGACAAGTGAACAACGAATAATCCGCCCGTTACTTCGCCGCCTCTTCCAGATACGCCAGCAGGTTCGCGAGGTCGGCGGGTTTCCTGACGCCCGCGAACGCCATCTTGTTGCCGGGCATGAATGTCTTGGGATTGGCGAGATAGGTTGCAAGTGTGGCCTCATCCCAGGTGAGGCCGGACGCCTTCATGGCTTCGGAGAATTTGAAGCCTTCCAGCGTTCCGGCCTTGCGGCCAATCACGCCCTGCAGCGATGGCCCCAGCCGGTTCCTGGGTGTTGCGATCTCGTGGCAGGCCTTGCAGGCATTGAACACCTTGGCGCCCAGGGCAGCGTCACCCGCCCATGCAGATTGTGTATGTATTACAGCTAGATAAGTTACGATGCTCAACCATTTCATCAAGTTCATGAAAGTCTCCACAAGTTCCCGCACCCACCAAGCATGCGCGGCGGGGCAAAGCCTTGATGTGGGTCAAGTGACGCGCTCATGTCCCGGTGCCCGTACCAATGGCGCATCAACTCTTCCCCAAAAGTCCGTTTGCGGCAAGCGGACTTGGTGCCATGATCCAGGGCAATTGCATTGGGCAGAAGCTGTTCGCAAGCCATCTTCAGTGCAGGGCGAGTGGACGGTTGTTATTTGATATCTTCACGTGCGGGGCAAAA
>JANMHO010000131.1:0-3069 GCA_031375195.1 Rhodobiaceae bacterium | reverse complement strand
GATTGCCAATCCGGACTGGCCCAGCGAGAATACTGAAAATATTCATAAAACGCCGAAAGGAACATGAAATGAAAAAATTCTTGCCAGCAGTGGCGATTTTGGTCGCCGCCATTGCGGCAATTGCCTCCGCCCAGGCGCGCGGCGGTTGGGATGGCAATGGTCTCAGCATTGGCGGCATTGATCCCTGCGCCCTCAACGATAATCAGGTTGATGGTTGTCGGTAAGCGTTGAATCTTCCAGCCGGCAAAAAAGTCGCAGGGCAGTATATCTTGCGTCATCATTATCCAAAGCGGGCAGCCGTTTTCATGCTCGCTTTTTTTCTATGTTTTGGCAAACCCCTTGCAGGCGGTGTCATTCGTTCAGTAAGCGTTGAAGGCACGGCGTTCATGGTCGAACTGAACGATGGCCGCATACTTCACACCAATGACCTTGCCGACACAGAATTTGATATCCAGATTTCCAGCAAGGCCATGCGCCTGCGCATAGATTCAGTCGAGCGCGATTCCAATGCCGCAGATATTTGGCTGCATGGCTTCTCGGTGAAGCAATCCAACGGGGCTTGGAAAAAATTATGCAAGCCTGGTCCAGACGGGCGTTCACTGGGATTTCCTCTTGCGGGAAAAAGCCGCCGCAACGGCACTCTTGATACCTCATACCAAAATGAATTCGAGCTGGCTTGCACATCCGGCGTCCAGGCCAAATGCCTGCGCTATGGCTACCTGCCGTGGTCATCAGCGCCCGACGGCTCGCCGCTTCTCCAAGCCTTCAACGCCTGCGTCCTCATGCTGCGCGCCGACTATTCCGGTGACAACACGCCCACAACCCGCGACGGAACAAAAATTGACATCGCTGACCGCTGGAACATCCAGACGCTCGATGCCGACGATGATAGATTTGAAGCGGGCTGGGACGCTGGGGGAGCGGTCTGTGTCCATCATGCCCGCATCACCGAAAACATGCCGCTGGAAGCGCTTGAGGCCAGCGTGCCGCGACTGAAAGGGCGAACCGGGGGCATTTGCACGCCGGAATTCGCCAAGCAACATGGAGCGCTGATTCTTAACAGATCAAAGCGCTGAATTGAAAACGCGCCCAACCGCAAGGCCAGGCGCGCGAATTTCACCTTTGTGTCCTTACTGAACCACGGTCACAGCGGTTGCGGCCTTGCTTGTATCATCGAATGCCACCTTGACCTTGATCCCTGCGGCGACGCCTTCAACGGCAACGCCATCAGCCAGCACAAAGGCCGAGCCGTCTTCAAGGGTCACTGTCTTCGTGGCTTCATCAAAAGTCTTGACCACGCCTTCGATTTCCCCGGCGTAAGCGGTTGCCACCATGGCGGCGGACGCAATAAGCAATGCAACAAACTTCTTCATCTTGGATTTCCTTTGTGGTTGACGCCACTGGCCGGAAACGTCCGGCGCAGGGCTGCTTCATTTCCCGGCAGATCAAACTCAAATCCGGCGTCCAACTCAAGGCCGTTTTGGACAGCCACAAGTATGTTCCATTTTCGCCGCGCGGCAAGTTAAGAAAATTTAATTCTAAAGGCGCAATCATGTCGAGAATGCGAGCATCAGGTGGCGGAAGAACTTGAAAACACGTCCTCTACTTCGCCATGGCCTTCGCGATCGTCTCAAGCCTTTTTGAGGCGCTGTCCAGCCTGTCGGTGAATCTCGCCTCAAGATCCTTGGCTTGCAGCAGGGCCACATTGCGTGATTCGCGCAATCCTTGCACCTGGTCCTCCAGCTCTTCGATCCGCCGCACCGACTCGGACAGGCGGTCCGCCACCATCAGCCCGCTCATCACCAAAAGGCGGATGTCGCCGATGGCGCCAACACTCTGCTTGATGCGCACAATTTCCGCGTCCAGCAAAGCCGCAAGTTCGCGCAGATGACCTTCCTCGCCATCGGGGCATTGCATCGTGTATGGACGATCTGCGACGGAAACAACGACATTGGCCATGCCCTAGCCCCCGCTATTGCTGTGTAAAACCGAGCGAATCCGCGACATTGCAGCATCTATCTTGCCAACTGCTGATTTGTTCGTGGTGACAAGCTCGGTGGCTTTCGTGCGCACGAGGTCAAGCTCCTGCGCGATCTTGGTGCGATCGCCGCGCAGCGCGTCAACCTCACCCGCCACCATCTGCCGTTTTGTCAAAGCCCCCTCGAATTTCTCCAACGCAGCTTCAAACCTGTCAAAGGCATCGTTCAATTTTTGTGTGTCCGCCATGTCCGTCCCAAAGCAAATCACTTAATTTGCCGCCCAACACAATATGTTACGATAAGCGCAATACTTCAATAGGCCAATTTACCCCGCTTGATATGTGGAAAAGTCACGGTTGACTCAAGGCTAACTGCTGTTATTCAGATGGCCGACTCACCCAAAGATCAAGGATTTTCCCCAGCCATGAACGCGCCTTCCCCCGACATGCAGAAAAACATGGCCAACGCCATCCGCGCGCTGAGCATGGATGCGGTTCAAAAGGCAAACTCCGGCCATCCGGGCCTGCCCATGGGCGCGGCAGACGTGGCAACCGTGCTGTTCACCCGGTTCATGAACTTCGATGCCAGCGACCCGCACTGGCCGGATCGTGATCGTTTCATTCTGTCCGCCGGCCACGGCTCCATGCTGATCTATTCCCTGCTCTATCTCACGGGCTACAGGGACATGTCGATCGAGGATTTGAAAAATTTCCGCCAGCTGGGGTCGAAAACGGCGGGCCACCCGGAATATGGCCACGCCGCAGGCATTGAAACCACCACGGGTCCCTTGGGCCAGGGCATCGCCAATGCCGTGGGCTTCGCCATCGCCGAGCGCCATCTGGCCGCCCGCTTCGGCAACGAACTCGTTAATCACAAAACCTATGTGCTGGCGGGCGATGGCTGCCTGATGGAGGGCATTTCCCAGGAGGCGATTACGCTGGCCGGCCATCTCAAGCTCAATCACCTCATCGTGCTGTGGGATGACAATGGCATTTCCATTGATGGCAAGGTCAGCATGTCTGATTCAACCGATCAGGTCGCCCGCTTCAAATCCGCCAATTGGAACGTCACCAGCATTGATGGCCACAAC
>JANMHO010000130.1:0-1729 GCA_031375195.1 Rhodobiaceae bacterium | reverse complement strand
GGGGCCAACAGTTCCAATACGCGTCCGGTTCCGGTTCCGAGGTCGACCAGCGTCTTGATCCGCGCTGGCCCTATGATGTTGAGCATGGCGTTTTCAACGTCTTCTTCACGGATGTGAAGGGAGCGCAGCTTTTCCCAATTTGCGGCGTTGCTGCTGAAGTAGCTTGCGGCCAATTCCGCCCGCTGGGCCCTGATTGATTCGAGGCGTGTGAGGTCGCGCATGAGTGCCTGATCAAGCGATGGCAGCATATCGACAATCGCGCGAGACAAGGCACCTCCCAAGCCTTCTTCGCGCAGGCGAAACAGCACCCAGTTGCCTTCCTTGTGACGCGACACAAGTCCCGCTTCGACCATAAGTTTCAGATGCCTGCTTACCCGCGGCTGGCTTTGCCCAAGAACTTGCGTGAGTTCGCTCACGTTGAATTCACCGTGAGAAAGAACAAATAAAATGCGGACGCGCGTTGATTCCGCGACAGCCCTCAGTCCAACCAGCAATTCATCCATTAGGTTTACCTCTTGAACCGCACATAAACATATCCTTATATAGAATTCAATGGCGCAGTCGACACAGATTGCGGGATTGTCTGGCGGAATTTCGCACTTACATGTGATCGTCTTGCTTTTTTCATACTTTCATTGCGTAGTAGCGAAGCCAGGGCAAAGTTGGTATGGGCACCGTCGGCTTGTTTGGAGGAATCATGGCAGGAACAAAAAAACGTCAGTTCACGCGGCGTGAATTTGCGGCTTTGTTTGTGGGCGTTATGGCCTTTGGCAATGCAAGTGCAGCGCGGGCGGCGCTGGACCCAGCGGAGGATTATGTTGACCGGATTGCCGGTGAAGTGATGGACCTGGCCAATGGAACGGTTCGCGGCAATGCGCTCAAGTCCAAATTCGCCAATGTCCTGAATCGCTATATCAATTTGCGCACAATCGCGAATTTCGCCCTGGGGCCTTATCAAAAACGATTGCCTCAACGCGAACGGGACGAATTTTACAGGCTTTTCAGCAATTATGCAGCGGCTTTGTTTGTGTATTATGTTGATGATTTCCGCGGGTCTGACCTGGATATCATCTCGAACACCCAGCAGGGCAAATTCACGACGATTGCAAGCGCCATCATATTAAAGGGCGGTGGCAGAGAGCAGGTCAAGTGGCGCCTTGTTCAGACAAGCAGCGGCTATAAGATCAGCGACATCAATATCAAGGGCGTGTGGCTTACGATTGCCACAAAAAAGCGCTTTAGCGAGGTGCTCAATCGGTCTAAAGGTGATTTTGGAGTTCTGTTCGCTGAGCTGAAAGCAGCAGAAACGTGGTGATCACGTTTAAGTTGATGGGGTGTTCATGATCCATTAACCATACTGGCCCGATTGGTACTTTTTGGATGTTCGAATCATGATTTCACGTCGCGCCCTGTTGGGTTTGTTTGCCGGTTTCACAGCTTCATCCGCGTTGGCGGCTGATCATCCTTCAATCACATTCATGCACAGGTTCGGCAAGGAAATGCTCAATGCCCATCGACTGGGCACAATTGGCAAGTTTGAGAATGTCATCGACCAATATTCAGATGTTGCCGGAATCTCCAATTACTCGCTTGGCCAATTCAAGCCAGCACTCAAGGCCAGCCAGCGTGAAAAATATTATCGCGGCGTGGTTACGTTCATGGCGCGCTATTTCGCCGAACAATCGCGGGAATATGAAATCGCCAAATACGAGATTGGCGAAGCCAAGGT